>JAYVSF010000363.1:0-2691 GCA_043775605.1 Myxococcales bacterium | reverse complement strand
CCGCCAGCGTCCTGGTCGAGCGCGGCGACGACGGCGCCGCCGAGCCGCGGGTCCTCGGCTTCCGGGCGATGACGCCCGTCGATCGCCAGGCTTGTGTCCTCGCCCTCGGCGAGCTGCTCGACCAGCTCGGCGGGGCCCGGATGCCGCGCGATCTCGACAGCGTGGTCGGGCGCTGCCGGCAGGCCGCACCCGGCGAGCGCTACCCGACCGCGCTCGAGCTGGCCCGCGATCTCGAGCGTTACCTCGACGGCGAGCCGGTCACCGCCCGCCAGACCGGGGTCCTCGGTCGGCTGCGCGGCTGGCTCCATCGCCGGCGCGCGCCGCTGGCGATCGTCGGGGTCGCGGCGGCGGTCGCGCTCGCCGCCGGCCTCGCGACCCACGTCGCCGCCCGGGCCGAACGACGCGCGGTGGTCGGCCGTGAGCTCGCGCGCGGTCGGTCGGCCGTCGCCTCGGCCCGCCAGCTCGCGACCGCGGCCGGCACGGTCCGCGCCCAGGCCCTGGCCGGCTTTCGCGACGGCGGTGGCGCCGACGCCGAGGCCGCGTGGGCCCGGGCCGCCGACGTCCGCGCCCAGTGCGAGCTGGAGTACGCGCGCGCCGAGCGAGCGTTCGAGGCCGCGCTGGTCTGGGATCCCGGCCGCGCCGACGTCCGCCTGGCGCTGGCCGGCGCGCTGTTCGACGAGGCCGTGCTCGCCGAGGATCAACGCGACCTCGCGCGGCGCGACGCCCTGCTCGCGCGCCTCGCGCTCTACGACCGCGACCAGCGCATGCGCCGCGACTTCGACGCGCCGCCAGTGCTCGAGCTGGTCACCCGACCGGCCGGCGCCGCCGTCGAGATCCGGCGCTACGTCGCCGACGCGCGCGGCCTGCTGGTCGACGGGCCGGTCGCCGAGGTCGGGCCCACTCCGGCGGTGATCGGCGACCTCGGGCCGGGCTCGTACCTGCTGGTCGTCCAGGCCGCGGGGCGCGAGCCGGTGCGCTACCCGGTCGTGCTCCGGCCTCGGGCGTCGACCCGGCTCGACCTCGAGCTGCCGCGCGCCGGCAGCGTCCCCGCCGACCTCAGCTACGTCGCGCCGGGCCGCGGCTTCGTCGGCAGCGACGCCCCGGGCCTGCGCGCGGTCACCGAGGCCATGCCGCTGCACGAGGTCGACACCGCGGGCTACCTGATCGCCCGCACCGAGACCACCGTCGCCGACTGGATCGCCTACCTCGACGCGTTGCCCGCCGACGAACGCGATCGCCGGCGGCCGCGGGCCCGCCACTTCGGCGCCGCGGTCGAGCTGGTGCCCGGCCCCGATGGCTGGGCGTACCAGGTCGAGCATGCCGCCGGCTGGCGCGCTGTCGCCCGGGCCGGCCAGCCGCTGGTTCACCTCGGGCGCAGCCGGCGCGCCGCGCAGGACTGGCGCCGGTTCCCGGTGACCGGCATCGCGCTCGACGACGCCGTGGCCTACGCCGCGTGGCTCGACCGCACCGGCCGGGTACCGGGCGCGCGGCTGTGTACCGAGCTCGAGCTCGAGCGCGCGGCCCGCGGCGCCGACGAGCGCCGGTTCCCGCGCGGCGCGACCCTCGAACCCGACGACGCCAACCTGCTCGAGACCTACCGCACGGTCGGCCTCGGCCTCGACGAGGTCGGCAGTCATCCCGGCAGCCGCAGCCCGTTCGGCGTCGACGATCTGATCGGCAACGCCGGCGAGCTGGTCGCCCCCGGGCTGGCCGGCGCGTGGGCGTCGTCGGCCGGGGCCGAGGACTTCGCCGAGCTGTCGAGCGCCGGCATCGGCCGCCGGTCGCTGATGCCGCGCGGGTTCCGGACCCCGACCACCGGCGTGCGGGTGTGCGCTACCCCGCGGGGGCTGTTCTGACCGGGTCGCGCTACGAGGTCGGCCCGGTGATCGGCCGCGGCGGGATGGGCGTGGTCCACCGCGGACGCGATCGCTTGCTCGGGACCGAGGTCGCGCTCAAGTTCCTGCTGGTCGACGATCCCGGCGCGGTGGCGCGGCTGTTCCGCGAGGCCCGCGCCCAGGCCCGGGTCCAGCATGACGGGCTGTGCCGGGTCTACGACGTCGGCGAGCTCGACGGCCGCGCCTTCATCGCGATGCAGCTCGTGCCCGGGCCCAGCCTGCGCACGACCGCGCCGACCTTGCCGTTGCGCGAGCGGGTCCGGATCGTCCGCGACGTCGCCCGCGCGATGCACGTCGCCCACCGGGTCGGCGTCATCCACCGCGACCTCAAGCCGTCCAACATCCTGTGCGCGCCCGGCGACGGCGGCCGGGGCCGGCCGGTGGTGATCGATTTCGGCCTGGCCCGCGCCCTCGACGCCGCCAGCATCACCCGCTCGGGCCAGGTGGTCGGCACGCCCGCGTACATGGCGCCGGAGCAGGCCCGCGGCAACTCGGCGGCGATCGATCGCCGCACCGACGTCTACGCGCTGGGCGCCACGCTCTACGAGCTGTGCGCCGGCGTGCCGCCGTTCACCGGTCGCGATCACCTGCGGCTCATCGACGAGGTCCTGGCCCGCGAGCCGACCCCGCTGCGCCGCCGCCACCCGGAGGTCTCGGCCGACCTCGAGGCCATCGTGGCGCGCTGCCTGCGCAAGGATCCGGCCGAGCGCTACGACTCGGCGCGGGCGCTGGCCGAGGATCTCGACCGCTACCTGGCGGGGGCGCCGAGCCTGGCCCGGCGCGGTGGGCTCGCCGG
>JAYVSF010000362.1:0-11146 GCA_043775605.1 Myxococcales bacterium | reverse complement strand
AGTGGCTGACACCTTCCACCGACAACGCAGTGGCTGACACCTTCCACCGACACGCAGTGGCTGACACCTTCTGCTCCCCTGCGGGTGCCTGATACATCCGTCCCCGCCGGGCGCCCTCGCCGCGTGCCTGACACGCCACGTTCCAGTTAGCGACCCGGATGGATGGGGAACTGGCGCAGGACCTTGCGGGTTGGGGCCGGGCGTTCAACGATGTTCCACGTGGAACAAGACGTTGGCCGGTCGAACTGGTCCGCCCGAGATAAGGAGGTGGTGTGGCACCCGTTCACATCCATGAAGGAATGGATGGAGGGAAGTCCACTCGTAATCGACAGGGCCGAGGGGCGCTTCTTGATCGATCTGGAGGGCAGGCGGTACTTCGATGCCGTCAGCTCACTGTGGGTCACCGTGCACGGCCACTCGCGGCCGGAGATCGTCGGCGCCATTGAAAGGCAGCTCCGGACGCTCGATCACTCGACCATGCTTGGTCTGGCCCATCCGACCAGCATCGAGCTAGCAGAACGATTGATCGAGTTAGCCCCGGAGGGGATGGCACGCGTGTTCTACTCGGACTCGGGCTCCACCGCGGTCGAGATCGCCCTGAAGCAGGCATTCCAGTACTGGACGCATCTTGGCCGGCCTGAAAAGCACCGGTTCCTGCATCTGAGCGATTCCTATCACGGCGACACGCTCGGCGTGGTTGGGGTGGGGGGAATGGAGATCTTCCACCGGATCTTCGGGCCGCTCATCGTGGCGGCCTCCTCGGTCGGATCACCCGCGCCGCAGCGAGGAGAGTCGATGGGGGCCGCGCTCGAGCGCGGCCTGGGCGAACTCGAACGGGTCCTGGCTCGGGATCACGGCCAACTGGCGGCATTCGTGGTGGAGCCGCTGATCCAGGGCGCCGCAGGGATGCTCGTCCATCCTCCGGGATACCTGAAGGCGGCTGCCAACCTTTGCATGCGGTACGATGTGCTGCTGATCGCGGACGAGGTGGCCACGGGCTTCGGTCGGACGGGGACGATGTTCGCCTGTGAGCAGGAGGGGGTCTGCCCGGACTTTCTTTGCCTGGCCAAAGGGCTGACCGGGGGCGTGCTACCGCTGGCGGCGACGCTCTGTACCGACCGAATCTTCTCGGCGTTTCGCCAGCCTCGAGCGGACCTTCGCACCTTCTTCCATGGGCACACGTACACCGGCAACCCACTGGCCTGCGCGGCCGCCCTCGCCAGCCTCGACCTGTTTCGCACCGACGCAACCCTCGCGCATGTCGCTGACCTCGCTCGGTGGATGGAGCGCGAGCTCACGACTCTTGGGGAGCTGCCGTGGGTCGCGGATGTCCGTCGGTGTGGAACGATGACCGGGATCGAACTCCACGATCGAGGCCGACCCTACGCGCCCAACCGGTTCATCGGCACCGTGGTCTCGGAGGCGGCACGTGCTCATGGCATCCTCTTGCGGCCGCTGGGGGATACGCTGGTCTGGATGCCGCCCCTGACCACTTCCGAGAGCGAGGTTCAACTCCTGGCCGAGGCCACCCGGGCCGCCATCCTGGAGGTCTGCGGACCCGCGTGAGCGGGTGGTGCACGTGGGACGCCTGCGCGGAGGGACCGGCCGTAGGTCGATCGCCGAGGTGTTCCACGTGGAACCCAGCGTCGGACGCCAGTCATCCATCGGAGACCGCAACCCGTCGCTGGATTCGTACGCGTTCAGGCCCTGGCAGCCTGAAGTGGCGAGATCGCGGACGGGATCAGGGACGGGGCGGGGCGACCAAGTCGTGAGTTGCTGACGGCCTCGACGAGGAACGAGAGCACATGGCGGTTCTGCTTGCGAAGGCTGTGGACGACGGTGAGCATCCGCTCGACGAAGCGATTGCCGCGATCGCTCTGCGAGCCGCCGCTGGTCTTGCGCCAGATGACACCGCCGCGGAGTTGCTGCTCGGCGTGGTTGTTGGTCGGCGGCACGTCGGTGCGATCGACGAAGGTCCACAGGCCATCGCGGTGATCGAGGACGTCCTCGCACGAGCCGCGGAGGCCGCGGAAGCGCGACTTCTTCCCACGTTCGAGAAGATGCTCGATGCTGCTGCTGATCGGCTCCATCAGCCGGCGGAAGTAGGCGCGAGAGATCGTCCCGTCGCGGACCTGATGCCAATAAGAGAACATCAGGGTCGTATAGCCGAAGAGCTGCTTCCCGATGACCTCTCCACCGTCGGTACGCTCGCTGAAGGCCGCGAACTTCCGCAGCAGATGCGCCCAGCACAGCTGCCGCCGCGTGCCGTCGAGCCAGACGAACGCGGTCGCACGATCGCTCACGACGATGCCACGATGCTGGCCCAGCAGACCGCGCACGGTCTCGCTGGTGCCGCGCGCCGTGATGCGGAAGGCGCTGACCAGCGCCGAGGCGACCACCCACAAGCTGCACATCGCCCCGGCCAACCGCCAGGACGTCGCGTCGATGAACTTCACCGGCGCCCGCTGCACGTGGTCGAGCGCCTCGTCGACCGGGGCGGCCACCGCCGAGCTGACCCGGTGCTCGCAGGTGCTCACAGCCCCGAGAGAGATCGACACCGCGTGCAAGTCGGACATGATCGCGACGACGTTGCGCCGGCTGATCCGGTAGGTGCCAGCGAGCAGCCCGATGGTCGCCGTCAACCGCGGGCCGAACGAGGTGTCGCCCACCCCGGCCGGCAACGTGCCGCGGCTGGTGCAACCGCAGTTGCAGAGGACTCCGTGCGTGCGGTGCTCGGTGACCGCCGGCTTCACGATCGGCAGCTCGGTCACTTGGTGTCGGTGTGCCGACGGGTCGGGCTTCGGGAACAGCGGCAGGCCACAGTCGTCGCACGCCGGCGGGAAGTGGTTGACGACGAAATCGACCTGCTCGACCGGCAGCAGCGCCCGGTGATGGCCATCGTGACCGGGCTGCCCACCGCGCCGACGTTTCGACTTCTTCCGTCGTTCCTGACGCGCCTGCTGCTGCTTCGGCGGGTCGCTCGACGGCGGCTTGCTCGAGTTCGAGGAGTTCTCCCCAAGCCGGCGTTCCAAGTCGGTGACCCGCTGGACCAGGCTCGCGTTCTCGGTGCGCAGCCGGACGATCTCCGTGTCCTTCTCGACGAGCGCCGCCATCAGCGCCGCCGCTTGGCGCTCGAGGCGATCGGTTCTCTCGTCGGCCGGGCTCACCCATACTTTAGATCACACCTCGATCCGGCTGTCGATCCCCTGAACGCGTACCTGGATTCCCCCCCTACGCCGCGCGTTCTCACCCGTTCCATGTGGAACACGGTCACGCGGAACCCATACGGAAAGGAGACCGCCGAACCGTGGCTTGCGGCCGAGATCCATGTGGGAATCCTGTGGACGTCCGATCGAGGATCACCGAGGTACGGTCCACGCGAGAAACTGAAGACCCGTCGAACAGTGTCGGCCGTGGCACTGTCGAGGAGCGAGTTCTGCGAGCGACGATGCTGTACAGGCGCAACCGTCGGGGCCGGCAAGCCGATCGACGGAGGTGTCGAGCATTGAGCGACACATCTTGAGCTGGCAGCCAACGACCCGAACTCGTCCGCAGAGCCACCGCCGCACGTTCCACGTGGAACACGCTTGCCGGCGACCGCGCACGTAGAACGACGGCCCCTGCCAATTTCCTGTGGAGTCACCAGGGCAGCGTGCCGCAATCGAAGCGGAATCTGTCGGAGGACGGCTGTGGACTACTGCTCCCGCGGGAGCGGGATGAGCCCCAGCCGCGACAGCATACCTAGGCCGTCGATCAGGCGACCGACCTGCTCGGGCGTATGGGCTGCGCTTGCTGCGATGCGAAGCCGGGCCGTCCCTTCCGGAACCGTTGGCGGCCGGATGGCCTGTACCAGCAGCCCGCGTTCGAGAAGCACCTCCGTGCATGCCACCGCCTGACGATCGTCACCGATCAACACCGGGAGGATGGGATCGCCGGCGGCAGGGATCGTCAGGCCGAGCGCGGCCAGCTCGGTCCTGAGCCGCTCGATGTTGGACGCCAGCGACCGCCGGCGAGAAGCGCCCGCGGGGCCCTTCACGAGCGCCAGCGCGGCGCGGGACGCGGCCGCGACAGCAGGCGGAAGTGCGGTCGAAAACACCAAGGATCTAGCACTGTTCCACATATATTGAATAACATTCAATTCGCCGATGATGTACGCGCCCGCGGTGCCAAAGGCCTTGCCGAGCGTGCCGATCACGAGGTCCGCCCCCGCGGCCAGGCCATAGCCACGCCCCTCGGGACCGCTGCACCCGACTGCGTGCGCGTCGTCGACCAGCAAGATCGCGTCGTGCTCACTCGCCAGCCGCCGCAGCTCGCTCAGCGGCGCGCGATCGCCATCCATCGAGAACACGCTCTCGCTCACCAGCAGCCGCCGGCGAGCGCCACCGATGGCGAGCTGGCGCGCGAGGTCGGCGACATCACCGTGCCGCCACACCCGCACCTCGGCGCGCGACAGCCGGCAGCCGTCGATGATGCTGGCGTGGTTGAGCTCGTCGGAGAACACGACGTCGCCACGGCCGACCAGCGCGGGGATGACGCCGCTGTTGGCGGCATAGCCGCTGCCGAACACCAGCGCGGCCGGCGCCCCGTGAAACGCCGCGAGCTCGCGCTCGAGCGCCGACACCTCGTCGCTGGTCCCGGTGATGAGCCGCGACGCGCTGGCCCCGACGCCATGCCCCGCCAGCGCCTCACCGGCGGCAAGCACCAGCTCGGGTGCATCGGCCAGCCCGAGGTAGTCGTTCGACGAGAAGTTCACGACCCACCGGCCATCGAGGGCGATCTCGGCGCCGCGCCGCCCGCCCACCACCCGCACGCCGCGCCGCCGCCCGCGTGCATCGAGCGCGGCCAGCTCGTCGTCGACGAAGTCGAGCGCGGTCACGCCGACGACTCTACGTCACGCCGCCGCCCGTCCAGTCACTTGCCGATGCAGAACCGCGCGAACAGCGCCTCGAGCACGTCCTCGCCGACCCGCTCACCGACCAGCGCCGCCAGCGCCGCCAGCCCGGCCCGGAGCTCCAGGGCGCGGACCTCGGCCGGCGCCGTGGCCGGCAACTCCGCTGCCGCCGAGAACCGGGCCGCCGCCTCGGCCGCGGCCGACCGCTGCCGCTCGCTCAGCACGATCGCGCTGCCGGCCTCGACATCGTCGACCACGCCGACCCGCGCGAGCACGACGCGCCGCAGCGCCGCCAGCCCGAGGCCGGTCACCGCCGAGGTCGGCAGCGCACCCGCCGGCACCGGGCCGCCCAGATCGACCTTGCTGGCCACCACGATCGTCCGCGCGTCATCGCCCGCGCTCGTCTCCGCCTCACCGGGCCCGACCAGCGCCAGCACGACGTCGGCCTCGGCCGCGCGCCGCTGGCCGAGCTCGCGGCCGGCCCGCTCGAGCGCCCCGCCCTCGTCGCGCAGCCCCGCGGTGTCAACCAGCGTCACCGCCACGCCATCCCACTCGACCCGCGCCTCGAGGTAGTCGCGCGTCGTGCCCGGCTCGGCCGAAACCAGAGCTCGCTCGCGACCGACGAGCGCGTTGAGCAGCGACGATTTGCCGGTGTTCACCGCGCCGACCAGCGCCACCACCAGGCCGTGCTCCAGCGCCCGCCCGGCCGCGAAGCTCGCCACCAGCCGACCGCACGCCGCGGCCAACGCCGACGACCGCGCGACCTGCTCGGCACCCGCCGCGGGCGCCAGATCGTCATCGGGAAAGTCGAGGCCGGCCTCGACCTCGGCCACCACCGCGGTGGCCTCGGCCCGCAACCGCGCGACCTCGGCCGACAGCTCGCCGCCGAGGTTCCGCTGGGCCAGCGCCCACGCCCGCGCGCTCGGCGCCTGGATCACCGCCAGCATCGCCTCGGCCCGGACGACGTCGAGCTTGCCGGCGGCGAGCGCACGCCGGGTGAACTCCCCCGGCTCGGCGACCCGAGCCCCCGCCGTCACCACCGCCGCCAGCACGGCCGCCAGGTTCACCGCGCCGCCGTGGACGTGCAGCTCGGCGATGTCCTCGCCGGTGAACGAGCGCGGGCCGCGCATCACCAGCGCCAGCCCGTCGTCGAGCCGTCGGCCATCGGCCGACCGCACCACCACCCGCCGCGCGAGCCGGTCGACGAAGTCGACGGTCGCCACGCCGGTCACCACCGCCGCGATCGCGACGGCGTCGGGCCCGCTCACCCGTACCACCCCGATCCCACCGGCCCCGGTGGCGGTGGCGATCGCCGCGATCGTGTCGCGCCCGGCCACGCTACGGCGCAGCGGCATCGGGCACCACCAGCACATGCCGGTCGTCGCCCTCGCCCTCGGACCGGCTGCTCAGCCCGGCGATCTCGGCGATCACCATGTGCACGATGCGCCGGTCGTGGGCCGACATCGGCGCCAGGTCGACGATGCGCTGGGTCGCGATCGCCTTCTCGGCCATCCGGTGGGCCAGCCCCTGCAGCCGCTCGATGTGCTGCGCCCGGTAGCCGCCGGCGTCGACGATGATGGGCTTGCCCTTCTCGCCGGCCCGCTCGCGATACACCACCTTGCTGACCAGGTGCTGCAGGGCGTCGACCACCTGGCCCTTGCGGCCGATCACCTGCTCGGGGTCGGCGGTCTGGATCTCGAGGATGATCTTCTCCTCGCTCTCGTTGACGTCGATGTCGGCGGCGATGCCCATCCGCTCGAGCACTCCCTGGAGGAAGTCACACGCGCGCTCGGCGACGTCGTTGGCGCTGGTCTCGGTCTCGTTCACGGCTACCTCGGCTTGTCGAGAAATCATGAGCGGCGCTTGCCACGCCGCGCGCCGCGCTTCTGGCTTCCGCCGTTCGCGCTGCCCTTGCTACCCTCGGGCGAATCGTCGTCGTCGTCGGCCGCGTCGGTGACCTCGGCCACCACGCGCTTGGCCTGCTTGGCCGCCGCCGGCACCTTGCTCGCGTCGGCCTCGACCTTCGCCGCCGACGCCTGCCGCGCCTCCACCGCCGCCCGCGCCGCCGCCAGCTTGGCCGGGGTCGTGCGGTTCATGTACAGCGAGTGCAGGATGCCGAGCGTCGTGTTGGTGAAGATGTAGACGGTCAGGCCCGACGGGAAGAACAGCGACATCCCGCCGAACATCAGCGGCATGCCGTACATCAGGATCTTCTGCTGCGCCGAGTCCCCGGTCGCCGGCTGCAGCCGCGACTGCAGGAACATCATCGCGGTCAAGGTCAGCGGCAGGATGAAGAACGGATCGGGCCGGGTCAGGTCGTCGAGCCAGCCGGGGATGAACCGCGCCTGGTGCAGCTCGCCGGCGTGCGACAGCATCCGGTAGAGCGCGATCCAGATCGGCATCTGCAGCAGCATCGGCAGGCAGCCGGCGAGCGGGCTGACCCCGTGCTGCTTGAACAGCTCCATCTGCGCCTGCTGCTGCTTCTGGCGATCGTCGGGATACCGCTTCTGGATGGCCTCCATGTCGGGCTTGAGGGCGGCCATCGCCTTCATCGACCGCATCGACTTGGTGGTCCAGTACAGGGTCGCCAGCTTCACCAAGCAGGTGAGCAGGATGATCGCGACGCCCCAGTTGCCGAACACGTTGAACAGCACGTGCAGCAGCCACAGCATCGGCCGCGAGATGAACGCGAACCAGCCGAGGTCGATCACGCTCTTGAAGCCCGTGGTCCAGCCCGCGACCTTGTCGGCGTCCTCGAGCTTGTCGAAGTACTTGGGCCCGACGTAGAGGACCAGGTCCTTGCTGATCTCGCCCTTGTCCTTGGCCAGCGTGGCCGAGGTGTAGACCAGGTCGACCTGCGAGCCGCCCACGACGCCCTCGATCGGCGACCGGAAGCAGCCCATCTGCGTGCTGCCGTCGTCCCTCGGCGACAGCGCGATCAGGTCGTACTTGCGGGCGAGGCCGACGAAGCGCACCCGGCCGGTCTGCTCGCGTCGGTTGCCGACCAGTGAACTCGGCGCCACCGACGAGGCCGTCCCGCCGATGTGGCAGGCCGGCCGCCAGAGCGGGCCGGTGACGCCATCCTTGGTCGAGTACAGGGACAGCGCGAGCTGCTGCTTGAGGTCGCCGGCCAGCGACCGGACCTCGACGTGGATCTTGAGCAGGTAGTCGTCGGGGACAAGGGTGAAGGTTTTGACGATCTCGAGGACGTCGTCGCGGTAGGTGTAGCGGACCGCGCTGGTCGAGCCCTCGACCCGTTCGCCCTTCCAGGCCGCGCCGACGGGGATGACGTGGCTCGAATCGACGAAGTTGCTCGCGACCAGGCCCTGACCGGGCTCGCCGCCGAGGAACTGGGCCTCGTCCATGTCGCGGCCCTTGAGCGGATCGAACCGCACCCGCCACTCCTTCACCACGCCGCCCAGGTTCGAGAACGTGACCTCGATGCCCTTGGTGGCGATCTGGAGGGTCTCCTCTACAGCCGGCGGGGCCGCCGAGTCGATGGTGGCGCCAGCCAGAGTCACCGGCGGGACGCTGACCGCGGCCGAACCCGAACCCGAACCCGAGCCAGCGGCCGAACCCACGGCCGAACCCGAGTCCGCGACCGGCGCGACCGGCGCGACCGGCGGCTTCTCGGCGGAGGGCGGCGGCTGCCCGACCCGGCTCGACGACGACGGCACCGACTCGCTCGTCGTCGTCGACGGCGCCAGCTTCTTGGCGGGCTTCGGCTTGGGCGAGACCCACTGGAAGACGATGAAGATCGCCGCGGCGATCACCACGAACAGGAGGATGCGCTTGCCTTGGTCTTCCATCAGGAGTGCCCCGCCACAGGGCGATGCCGCCCGGGCCTTCGATGAACGGCGTGACCACACCCGGGCCCATGCGAGCCGAGGTCCGCGTGGTCGCGGTCGCCTTCGACGGGGTCGTAGCCGCCCCGACACAGCGGGTTGCAGCGAACGATCCGCCACAACGCCTTGAGGGTCCCGACCACGGCGCCACGGCGTTCGATCGCCTCGAGCGCGTACTCCGAGCAGGTCGGGACGAACCGACAGGTCGGCGCCCGCTTGAGCCCCGACAGGTACCGCCGGTAGAAGCGGATCGGCGCGGACAGGAGACGCTTCATGGTGCTCGCGGCGACAGCATCCGCACGGTCAACCGGCCGAGGTCAGCCCCCAGCTCGGCGCTGTCGTGAGTGGCGGCCGTGTCCTTGGCGATGAAGACGACGTCGCTGCCGACCGGCACCCAGCCGTGTCGGCGCAGCCACTCGCGGGCGGAGCGTTTGATGCGATTGCGGATCACGGCGTTGCCGATGCGCTTGGTCACGGTGAAGCCAACCCGGCCCACGGCCGCAGCCGGGCAGGACGGCACCGTCGGCGCCACCATGCTAGGGGCGACGAGGGCCACGAAGTGTCTACCGTGGACCTTGCGGCCCGTCGACTGTACCCGGATGAACTCGCCACGGCGACGCAGGCGCATCGACTTGGTCAGGCGCTGCGCCATGCCGCGGCTACTTTTTCGCGATCGTCACGGACAGCCGCTTGCGGCCCTTGGCGCGGCGGCGACGCAGGACCTCGCGGCCTCCACGGGTCTTCTTGCGGGCGCGGTACCCGTGGGTCCGCTTGCGGCTCTTGTTGTGCGGCTGATACGTGCGCTTCGACATGTCCAGTAGCTCCGGTCAGAACAGAACGCCGATCGATACTCAACGCGCCCCGAGGTGTCAAGGCGAGGTCCGGTCTCCGTGCGAGAACCCGGCCCTTCGGGAGTCGGCGCTCCTGAGGCGGCGCGGACCCTACGCCACGACGTCCGAAAGGTCACGCAAGAAGCGGCGCTTCTCGCGCGTTATCCACAACCCGCAGCCCACGTTCCCGGATTCGCCGTTCGGGAGTGAAGTGAGATCGAAGGGTTCTGAATTCTTGACTGTTTTGACCTTGCCGCCCGCGACGGCGCTCTGCTAGAGGATGGCGTCCCGGGCTGCTGGACTCGAGCTTCTAGCCCCCCCGGATTTCACGGCCTGCGAGTCCTGGTTGCCATCAACCGGCCCGCGAGCCTCCTCGGCGGGGTACCACGGACCCCTGCCCTGGGCTACGTCTGTGGATAACCCGTGCCCGCCCTTCGGACCTGCTGTTGCCTCGCCACCCACCAGCCATCATCAACCGACTGAATCCACTGATGAACCCACCCTCCCAAGGTCCCCGTGGTGCCTCCCTGTGGATAACTTCTCTCCGACCGATCTCACCCTTGGTCTCCCCGCCGGCCGGGGGCCCGCGATGACCTCGCCCGAACTCTGGGAGGCCGCCCTCGGCCGGCTGGCCGGGCGCGTCTCGCCCCAGAACTTCGACATGTGGCTGCGGCCCATCGAGTACGTGGGCCAGGGCGGCGGCGTGCTCCGGCTGCGGGCCCCCAACGCCTACGTCCGCCTCTGGTTCGAAAGCAACTACCTCGACCTCGTGCTCGACGAGATCCGGACCACCGCCGGCCTCGAGCTCCGGGTCGAGTTCGTCGGCGAGTCGACCGCGCCCCGCCTCCGCGTCGAGCTCCCCGCGACCGCGCTGGGGTCGGCGGCGGTCGGGCCCGGTGACGGCACCGCCGCCATGGCCACCGTCACCCCCGCGGTCGCCGCGGTCACCGCGGTCGCCGCGCCCCAGGTCGCCCCGGCCGAGCCCGACTTCCCACCCGAGGTCCGCAACCTCAACCCCCGCTACACCTTCGACAGCTTCGTCTCCGGGCCCTCGAACCAGCTCGCGTTCGCCGCCTCGCAGGCCGCCGGCTCGGCCTACCCGCCGCGCTACAACCCGGTCTTCATCTGCGGAGGCGTCGGCCTGGGCAAGACCCACCTGCTCCACGCCATCGGTCACACCCAGCTCTCGCTCCGGCCCGACGCCCGCATCGTCTACATCTCGAGCGAGCGGTTCATGAACGAGTACGTCAACGCCATCCGCTCGGGCAAGATGCTCGAGTTCCGTCGCCGCTACCGCGAGGGCATCGACGTCCTGCTCGTCGACGACGTCCAGTTCCTGGCCGGCAAGGACGGCACCCAGGAGGAGTTCTTCCACACCTTCAACGCGCTGTACGACACCCAGAAGCAGATCGTGCTGACCGCGGACCGCAAGCCGCACGAGATCTCTGACATCGCCGACCGGCTGCGGACCCGCTTCGCCTGGGGTCTGCTCGCCGACATCGAGCCGCCCGAGCTCGAGGTCCGCATCGCGATCCTCCGCAAGAAGGCCGCGGGCGAGGGCCTCCATCTGCCGGACGACG
>JAYVSF010000361.1:0-2362 GCA_043775605.1 Myxococcales bacterium | reverse complement strand
CGTGCTCCCCCGACAGGTGGTAGTCGGTGAGCACGACCGAGTTGGTCGGTGCCCGCCCGAGGGTCACCACCGGCGCCGACAGCTCGAAGGTCGGGCGTGACGCGGATCCGTGGAGGATTTCGAGGACGAGCACGGGTTTTCGGGTGCGAACCGGGTGCGTCGCGCCCGGGTCTGGTTATACTCCGGCACGCATTTTTCCGTCATGGCGCCCACTTCCAAAGTGCTGGTGGTGACCTCCGATCGCCGGGCCGGCGAGGGCTTTCGCCTCGGGTTCGAGCGCGAGGGGCTACCGGTTTCGATCGCGACCACGGTCGACGGCTTGGTCGGCCTGCTGAAGGACGTCGGGGTCATCGTCGCCCGCGCCGAGCACGACGATGCCCACCCGGCCGCGGGCAAGGCGCTGATCGAGGCGCTGGTCGCGTCGCTGGCCGACAAGGACGGCGGCCACGGCGAACCGCCGGTGCTGTACGTCGGCAACGGGGTGTCGCGCGCCGACGCCCTCGCCGCCGGGGCCCGGGCGGTCCTAAAGGATCCCGCCTACGTCCGCGACGTGGTGACCGTCGCGCGGCTCCTGGCCGGACGCCGGACCGAGAATCGCTCGGTGATGGACGGCGACCTCGACGCCGCGTTCGGCGTCTTCTATCTGATCCGCGCGCTGGCCGCGATCGGGGTGACCGGCACCTTGATGATGGTGCGCGGCCTGCGCCGTGGCGAGCTCCGCTTCTTCGACGGTGAGGTCACATCGGCCCAGGTCGGCAGCCTGCACGGCCAGTCGGCGCTGCACCAGCTCCTGCTGTGGACCGAGGCCCGGTTCGAGCTGCGCGACGAGATCGTGGTCCGGCGCCAGCAGATCCCGCTATCGACCACGGACATGCTCGAGCAAGCCGAGCACTTCCTCAACGACCTGCGCGAGCTGGCGGGCCCGCTGTCGCCGGCCGCGATCTACGGCCAGGACCCGAGCGCGATCGCGAGCGCGGGCACGCTGCCGGCCGAGGTCATCGACGTCCTCCGGCTGTTCGACGGCCACCGCAACCTGGCCGACGCTCTCGAGGACAGCCCGTTCCGTGTGCTCGACACCCTGCGGATCGCGTCGCGCGCGGCCGAGGTCGGGCTGCTGCGCAGGGTGGCGGGCGCGCGGGGCCGCGTCACCCACCGCGCGCTGCTGGCGCTCGAGGAGTGGCTGGTCGGCTCGACGGACGAGATCCCGCGCGCGGTGGTGCCCGAGCGCAGCGGCCCGGACACGCGCGGCAAGCGCGGCAAGAAGAAGGGCGGGCGGGCGAGCGCGCCGATGCCGATCGGCGGTGGGGCCGGGGGCGGCGCGGCGACCACGGCAGCCTCGGTCGAGGTCGACTGGAGCACGCTCACGCCGCGCTCGCAGGGCCTCGACAGCTCGCTGCTGTCGCCGGTGGTGCCGTCATCGGTCGCCAAGGGCGAGATCACGATGCGGCCGATCCCGACCAGGACCAGCCGCGAGGAGACCCGCGAGAAGCTCGAGCTGCTCACGGATCCCGATGAGCGCGACCGGCTGTTCCTGGCCAAGCAGGAGGCCGAGGCCAACGCGACGGCCGCGAAGGCGAAGGCCGACGCCGAGGCCGATGCCAGGACCCGGGCGGCGAAGGCCGAGGCCGATGCCGATGCCAGGACCCGGGCGGCGAAGGCCGAGGCCGATGCGCGGGCGGTCAACGCCAAGGCGGACGCCGAGGAAGAGGCCAAGGCCAAGGCTGGCAACAAGGCGCGTGCGGAGGAAGAGGCCGGGGCCAAGGCCGCCAAAGCCAAGGCCGAGGCTGACACCAAGGCCAAGGCCGAGGCTGACACCAAGGGCAAGGCCACGGCTGACCACGACGCGAAGGCCAAGGAGCGGGCCGAAGAAGAGGCGCGGGCCCGGGCCAAGGGCGGCGATCGCAAGGGCAAGGGCAACGACAAGCGCGGACCTGGCAAGCCCGGCGACGGCAAGCCGCCGGCGACGTCCAAGGATGGCCCGTCGGTGCTCGCCGATCGTGTCGACGGTGCCCGCGCCGATGCCGCGCGTCTCGCGGCGGCCGCGACCGGTGCCGCCGGCGACCTCCGGCCGGGCAAGGCCGAGTCGTCGCCGAGCTCTTCGAGCGCGATCCGCATCGCCGCTGCCGGCGCTCACGCCGACGACGTCCGCGCTGACGCCGCCAGCGTCACCAAGGCCGCCACCGCCGCCTTCAGCGACGAAGAAGAGGAGTTCTTCAAGGCCGGACTGCGGTCGGCCGACAGCAACGCGCCCCCTGCCGAGTCGTTCAACGATCTCGACGACGGGTACGAGCCCTCGGGCTTCTGGGACAAGTTCCTCAACCGCAAGCCGACCAAGCCCCGGCGTTAGCTGTCCGGCCCAGAC
>JAYVSF010000360.1:0-3673 GCA_043775605.1 Myxococcales bacterium | reverse complement strand
CGCGAGCACCCGCTGGCACGCGAGGTCGCGCCGCCGGCGTTGCCCCGGTTCACGCCGGCGCCGCGGACGCTCGACGCCGCGACCGCCGGCGCGCTGGCGCGGGCGCTGTGGGCCGGGGGCGCCGCCACCGTCGATGCGCCGACCGACCGCGGATTGCCCGGCCTGCTCGCGAGCCTGGCGACCTGGCTGCCCGACGACGTCGATCAGCGTCCGCGCCAGGGCGAGCTGGTGCCGCCGGCGGACCGCCCCACCGGGCCGGCGCCCTCGCCGCTCCATCACTACCTCGGGCTGGCCTGGGCGCTGCCAGCGGCGATCGCCGAGCGCGATCCGGGGCTCGGCCAGCGCGCGTGGTGTGCGGCCTGCGGCCTGGCCGCGCGCGCCGAGATCACCCCCGCCGAGCTGTTCGACGAGCTGGCGGCGCTGGCCCGGGCCTGGACCACGACCGACGAGCTGGCCGAGCTGCTGGCCCGCTCGGGCACGGTGCGGACTGACGAGCAGCGGGCCTGCGATCGCCGCGCGCCGGCGCCGCTCGCCGAGGCCAGGGACGCCGGCTGGCTGTGGGCCCGGGTCGTCAACTACTGGGGCCGCGGCCTGCTGGTCGGCGATCAGCTCGACCGCCGCCTGGCCCGCCTGCTCGCGCGCCGGGTGGTCGCCGATCACCTGTTTCACCTCGACGCTCCCGAGCAGCCGGCGCTGCCGATGCGCTACGTTCACCGGCTGCGGCGCGAGTCGCTGGTCGCGCGCGCCGACGCCGACCGGCTGATGGCGCAAGTCGCGGCCGAGGTTCCGGAGGTCTTCCATGGCTGAAGGCAAGCCCCGTCGGCCCGAGGCCGGCGCCCAGCTCGAGGAGCTGAGCGATCAGCTCGCGCGCTTCCTCCAGCACGCCGATCAGCTGCTCGAAGACTGGGCGCGGTTCGGCGCCCAGGTCCGGACCACCGTCGACCAGGAGGTCGGGCGGATCGAACAGGCGGCGGCCGAGGCCGGCGAGCGCGCCACCAAGCAGCTCGCGGGCCAGGTCGATCGGCTCGCGACCGAGCGGGTCGAGCGCGCGATCGGCGACGGGCTCAAGCGCCTCAAGGCCGAGCTCGATCGCGCCGGCCGGGCCACCGCCGTGGCGCCACCGCCGCCGGCGCCGGTCGATCGCCGGCTCATCGGGCTGGCGGTGGCGGCCAACGCGCTCTTGCTGATCCTGCTGGTGGTGACGCTGGTGCGGGGCACCAGCCGGGTCGAGGTCCAGCCCGCGCGCACGCCCGACCCCGGCGTGGCCGCGCCCTCGGCCGCGGTGCTCGAGGCCTGCCGGCGGCTCGCGCTCGAGTGGAACGACGAGGCCGCCGAGCTGGTGTGGCCGCTGGGCAGCGAGGCCTGCGGCGGCGACGCGCCGGTGGTCGCGCGCCGGCTGCACGAGCGGCTGGCGCCGCCGCCGATGATCGACGCCGGGCCGCCCGACGCCGCACCGCCGCTCGACGCGCGCAAGCCCGGGAAGCCACGCTGAATGATCGCCCAGCTCGCCTGGCTGCTCGGCTACGTCGGGCTGCTGATCGCGCTGGTGCGAGCGACCGCCGCGGCGCGGGTCCGGCCGCGCGATCCGGTCGGACGGGCGACGGTGCTGGCCGCCGCGCTCGCCGTGGCCGCGCTCGGCGCCGGCGCGATCTGGGTGTGGAGCGGGGCCCAGGCGCGCGCCGGCCGCGATCGGATCGCCGCGGCCGGCGGTGATCAGGCCGACGCCCCGGCCCGCGCCCGCCTGTTCCTGCGCGCGGTCCAGCTGATGGTGCCGCGGACGGATGCCGCCCATGCCCCGACCCTCGGCTACCCTCCGGCGACCGTCGGCTACGCGCCCGACGCCGCGTTGCGCCTGCCCCGGCGCTACGAGCTCGACGAGAGCCAGCGCGGCTGGGACCTGCTCGAGGTCAGCGGCTTCGGCGCCCGCGGGCTGCGGGTCGCCACCCGGGCCCGCCCCGAGCCGACCACGACCCGGATCCTCCTCGCCGCGCACCCGCGGGTGGCCGACCTGACGCCGACCGAGCTGGCCCGGCTGGCGCGCGCCGGGGTGACCCGCGGCGGTCGCTGCCGCAGCGGCGCGGGCCCTGAGCTGACGTCGGCGGAGCTCGGCGAGCTCGATGGCGGCGCGGTGACCGCGGTGCTGTGCCGCGGCGGCAACGCGGTCGCCGCCCTCGCCTTCGAGCGCGACCTCGGCCCCGGCCGTCACGACGCCGCAGCGCGGGCCGACGATCAGGTCGCGCTGCGGGTCACGCCGCTGGTGTGGACCCGGCGCGGCTTCGGCGCCGATCACGAGCAGCTCGCGGCCGGTACGCTGTTGCAGATCGGCGCGCTCGCCGACGCGGTGCCCGGCATCACGCTGTGGGAGGTCCCGGCCCCGCGCGGTCGGGCCGAGCTGTTCTTCCCGCCCGCCGACGTCCTCGCCCGCTGCGACGCCTGGGTCGCGCGCCGCGGCCCGATCCTGCCGACCGCGCCCGAGCCGTCGGCGCTGCCGGTCGATCGCGCGCCCGCGCTCGACACCGGATCGACCTGCGTGCTGCCGTTCGCGCCGCCCTACGCGCTCGAGGTCCGCCGGCTGGTGCCCGACGTCGACGGCCTCGATCAGCGCGCGACCTGGGCGGCGGTGCTGCTGATCGCGCCGGCGCTGCTCGGCCTGCTGTGGCTGGCCGGCGGCCCACCGCTCGGGCTGACCCGGGCCCGGCTGGCGCGCGGGCTGGCGCTGGCGTGGCTCGGCGTGCTGATGAGCGCGCTCGGCGCGTGGCGCCTGCTGTGGGCCCATCGCCTCGACATGATGCGCGACTACGACGCGGTCGGGGAGCGGGTGATCCAGAACCAGGTGCTGATCGCGCTGGTCGCCGGCACGCTCGCGGGGTGGACCGCGCTGGCGTCGTCCGATCGCGAGCGACCGGGCGGCGTGCGCGCCGCGATCGCCGCCGCGCTGGCCTGGGCCGCGACGGTGGCGGTCGCCGGCCTCGCGCTCTACGGCGAGCAGGACCTGGTGCGCGACAGCCGCGGGTTGCCGCTGCAGCTCGCGGCGTCGCTCATCCTCGGCCTCGTGCCGGCGCTGTCGTCGGCGTGGCGGGCCCGGGCCCGCGCGTGGGCGTCGGCGTTGACGCGCCGCTGGCTCGGCCGCGATCGCGAGCTCGACGAGCCAACCGGGCGCGCGCTGGGCCTGATCGCGCTGGCCGTGGCCGCGATCGTCGTCGCCGTCGTCGGCCGGGTGAAGTTCCCGGCCACAGTCGCGATCAAGCTGCCGCTGGCCTGGCTGGTGATGCTGCTCTGCTACGCCGCCCTGCGCGACGCGCTCGCCGGCACCGGCCCAGGCCCGCGGGTCCGCTGGCTGGCGCTCGGCGCGGCCCTGGCGGCGGCGTTCGCGATGGGCACCTACGACGCCGGCGTCACCGCCGCGGTGGTCGGCCCCGGCCTGGCGCTCGCGCTGGTGTTCGTCAGCCACGACGCCTCGTTCGATCAGGCGGGGCTCGGGCGGGTCGGCAGCTTCGCCAGCCGGCACGCGCCGCTGGTCCGCGGTCACGCTGCGGTGCTCGCCGTCGCCGCGGTCGCGGTCATCGGCTGGGCCCTGGTCCACGGCGGCGACGATCTCGCGCCGGCGATGACCCGCGGCGCGCTGCGGGCGCCGCTGGTGCTGGCAGCGCTGATGCTGGTGGTGGCGTGGCAT
>JAYVSF010000359.1:0-11461 GCA_043775605.1 Myxococcales bacterium | reverse complement strand
ACGCCAGCTCCTGGGCCGGTGTCGCGCCGGCCTCCTGCAGGTGGTATGAGCAGATGTTCGACGGGTTCCACTCGGGCACGCGATCGAGGCAGTGCTCGTAGGTCTCGGCGACCAGGCGCATGCCGGCCGCCGGCGGGGAGATGTAGGTCCCGCGAGCCAGGTACTCCTTGATGATGTCGTTCTGGGTCGTTCCGCGCAGCGTCCGGACGTCGTCGCCGCGCTCGCGGGCCAGCGCGAGGTAGAGCGCGAGCAACCACACGGCGGTGCCGTTGATCGTCATCGAGGTGTTGCTCTGGCCGAGCGGGATGCCGTCGAACAGCTCGTGCATGTCGTCGAGCGAGTTGATCGGCACGCCGACCTTGCCGATCTCGGGCCGCGCGAGCGGATGATCCGACGAGTAACCGCACTGGGTCGGCAGATCGAACGCGATCGACAGGCCGGTCTGGCCGCGCTCGAGGTTGGCCCGATACAGCGCGTTCGACGCCCGCGGGCTCGAGTGGCCGGCGTAGGTCCGGAAGATCCACGGCCGGTCGCGGGTCGGCTGGCCCTCGGCGTCGAGCAGCTGATCGGGGCGTGGCGCGGTCATGGCGGAACCATACGGCGGGCGACGACGTTGTGCTGCAGCGACGCCGAGGTGAACGGCGTTCCCAGCCAGTCACCGTGACGGGCGATGAGCTCGAAGCCGTGGTGGTGGAGCAGGGCCTCGAGCTCGGCCGGATACAGCATGCGCAGGTCGACCGGCACCACGAGCAGGTCGGTGCGGCCGGGGTACGAGAAGCGGAAGCTGCCGCGCGTGCACTGGCTGGCGTGATCGTAGGCGATGGTCTCCTCGATCGTCAGCGGCGCGCGCTCGACCGGATCGTCGATCGGGCCGTCGGTCATCGCCAGGCGGTGGAGCGGGCCGCGGCCGAGGGTCCGGGGATCGGGGCTGGTCACCGACAGCGCGAGCCGGCCGCCGGGGCGCAGGTGACGATGGACCCTGGCGAACAGGGCCTCGTGCTCGGCGCGGGAGTGCAGGTGCAGCAGCGTGTTGAGCGCGAGCAGCACCGCGTCGACCGGGTGGTCGAGGTCGAACGTCGTCATGTCGGCGAGGGTCCAGGTGAGGTCGACACCCGCCGCCTCGGCCTGGGCCCGGCCGCGCGCCAGCATCGCCGGCGAGCGATCGAGCGCGGTCACCCGCAGGCCACCCCGGGCCAGCGGGATCGCGAGCCGGCCGCTGCCGGCGCCGAGCTCGAGCACGGCACCCTGCTCGCCGGTGGCGCCGGCGTCGGCGCACACCCCGCGCCACCACGCCAGCTCGGCGTCGCCCTCGCCCAGCATCGGGCACATGAGGTCGTACAGCCGCGGGACGTCGTAGAGGCCGGTCACCGGCCGCAGTATGGCCCAGCCGTCAGGGCGCGGGCGCGGCCGGGCCGCCGGGGACGCCGAGCTGGGCGGCGCCCCGGGCGAAGATCGCCTGGATCTCGGTCGTCATCTTCTGCTTCTGCGCGGCGGTGAGCTTGTCGCTGCACTCGATGCCCGGGTTCTTGGCCGCCAGCCCGCACGCCACCGCGGCGCCGCTCCAGCCGTCGTCCCGGCAGCGGGTCGCGATCGCCCGGCCGGCCTCCTCGGACATCGCCTGCAGCACGCGGCGCTTGTCGACGGGCGTGCCGGGCGGCGTCATCTCCATCGCCTGGGCCACGGTCTTGTCGCCGAGCCGGTTGCAGTCGGCGGCCGTCGGTGGGGCCGCGGCCTCGACCGTGCCGCCGGTGTCGTGCTTCTTGCCGCAGCCGGTCATGGCCAGCGCGACCACCATCGCCAGCGACCCCAGGTTCACGATGCGCTTCATGGGCCGACCATACGCCGAGACCGCGCTACCCTCGCGGCCGTGAGCGCGCCGTTCGATGACGTGCCGGCGGCGGTCCGCGCGCTGGTGCCCGAGGTCGAGGACCCCGGTCCCGATGAGGCCCGGGCGGCGTGCGGCCGCTGCCCGATGGTCGCGTCGGCGGCGCCGCATCCGTGGGGCTTCGCCGCCGAGACCCGGTGCTGCACGTACCACCCGTCGGTGGCCAACTACGCGGTCGGTCGCGCGCTGGGACGCGACCCGGCGACCGCCGCGCGCATCCGTCAGCGGCTGGCCGATCGCGCCGGGGTCAGCGCGACCGGCATCGAGCCGCCGCCGGCGCGCGATCGCCTGTACCAGCTCGGCGGCGCCGGCACGTTCGGCCGCGACGTCGGGCTGCGCTGCCCGTTCTGGGTCGGTGGCGAGCACTCGTGCGGCATCTGGCGCGACCGCCCGGCCACGTGCCGGGTGTGGTTCTGCAAGCACGACGACGGCCTGGGTGCGGCGGTGACGTGGAGCCAGCTCGGCATCCTGGTCAGCGAGGCCGAATCCCGGATCGCGCGGCTCTTGTGCGAGCGTGGGCAGCCGCCAGCCGGCGCGGACGTCGACGTCGACACGTGGGCGGCGTGGTTCCGCTGGTGCGCGGCCGAGGTCGAGCGCCTCGGCCCCGACGACCTCGCGGCCCTGGCCTCGCCGGCGATGGTCGAGCGCCGCGCGGCCTTGCGAGCGCTGCGCGACCGACCCGCGCGCCGGCTGTCGTCGGTGCTGGTCCCGACCCTGACCGAGTGGGTGCGCGACGGCGACCGGGTGTGGCTGACCGGTTACTCGACCTACGACGCGGTCGCGGCGCCGACGGCGGTGTTCGCGCTGCTCGCGCGGCTCGACGGCCAGACCCCGTGGGCCGAGGCGCTGGCCGCGGCGCGGGCCGAGACCGGCGAGGCGGCGCTCGACGACGTGCTGATCGCCGAGCTGCACCGGGTCGGCGCGCTGAGCGCGGCCGACGGCGCCGACGACCTGCCGTTCGACGTCGCGCCCGCCCTCGGTGCGGCCTGGTCGCACGACGCGCTGCGTCCGCGCTGACGTCAGGAGCCGATCACGCCAGGGCGCGGCGCAGGCTTGCGGCCACCGCGTCGACCTGCGCGATCGTCAGCTCTGGGAACATCGGCAGCGAGATCATCGCGTCGGCGGCGCGCTCGGCCACTGGGCACGAGCCCGGGCCCTGGCCGAGGTGGGCGAACGCCGGCTGCAGGTGGATCGGCCGCGGGTAGTGGATCGCGGTGGCCACGCCGTCGGCCGCCATCCGGTCGCGGACCCCGTCGCGGCGCGCGGCGTCGACCCGCACGACCATCAGGTGGTAGACCGGCGTCGAGCCCGGGGCCTCGGCGATGAACCGGACCCCGGCGACGTCGGCGAGCCGCTCGCGGTAGGCCGCGGCCAGCGCCCGCCGCGCCCGGTTGCGCTCGTCGAGTCGCTCGAGGCTGATCGACAGGCACGCGCAGCTGACGGCGTTGAGCCGCGCGTTGTAGCCGACCTCGGTGTGGTTGTGCCGGCCGGTCTGGCCGTGGTCGCGCAGCACCCGTACCCTCTCGCCAGCGGCCGCGGACCGGGTCGTGATCGCGCCACCCTCGCCGAACGCGCCGAGGTTCTTGGTCGGGTAGAAGCTGAACGCGGCCGCGTCGCCCCACGCTCCGGCCTTCCAGGTCGTGCCCTCGCTGTCGGCCCGGGTCGCGCCGTGGGCCTGGGCCGAGTCCTCGAGCACGCGGACGTCCGTGCCGGAGGTCAGCCGCCGGATCGCCTCGACGTCGGCGAGCTGGCCGAACAGGTGGACCGGGATGATCGCCTTGGTCCGCTTGCCCATCCGGCGCGCGACGTCGGCGGGATCGATCAACAGCGCCGCGTCGTCGACGTCGGCCAGGACCGGGATCGCGCCGGCCAGCGCGATCGCCTCGCCGGTGGCCCAGAACGAGTTGGCGGCGGTGATGACCTCGTCGCCGGGGCCGACGTCGAGGGCGCGCAGCGCGAGCAGCAGCGCGTCGGTGCCGGACGCGACCGAGACCGCGTGGTCGACGCCGACGTGGCGCGCGAACGCGGCCTCGAAGTCGGTGACCGCGGCGCCGCCGACGAACGCGCCGGTGTCGAGGATGGCCGTGATGGCGGCCAGGTAGGCGTCACGATCGGGGCGGACCCCGGCGGCGAGGTCGACGAAGGGAACTTTCATGGGCGGACCCGCGCACCTTGCTGCTCGAGCGAGCGTTGCGCCGCCTCCAGGACCCGCACCACGCGGATCCCGGCGTCGGCGTCGGAGGCCGACGGCGTGCCCTGCAGGCAGCGCGCGGCGAAGCTGACCGCGACTTGTGACAGCGCCTCGCGGCCGTCGAGCTTGGGGACCAGGACGTCGCCGGTCCGGTACTGGACGTTGAGCGCGTAGGCCGACTCCTTGTCCATCGCGGCGACGTCGACCGAGCTCTCGTAGATCTTGACCGGCTCGGCCGGCGAGGTGTCGTCCCACACCAGCATCTTCTTGGTGCCGGCGATCGTGATCCGCCGGGTCTTCACCGGCGCCACCCAGTTGACGTGGAGGTGGGCGATCAGGCCGTCGTCGAAGCCGAGGGTGACGTAGGCCAGGCTCTCGTGCCGGCCGTAGTGCGAGACCCCGAGCGCGGTCACCCATTGCGGCGTGAGCCCGCCCAGCACGTGGTCGAGGATCGACACGTCGTGGGGCGCGAGGTCCCAGACCACGTTGTAGTCGGGCTGGAACAGGCCGAGGTTGATGCGGACCGAGTCGAGGTAGAGGATGCGGCCGAGCTCGCCGGCCGCGGCCAGCTCGCGGATCTTCCGCACCGCGCCGGTGTAGACGAAGGTGTGGTCGACCATCAGGGCCCGGCCCTGGCGCTCGGCCAGCTCGCCCAGCTCCTCGCACTGCGCCACCGACGGGGTCAGCGGCTTCTCGACCAGCACGTGCTTGCCGGCGGCCAGCGCGGCCATGGCCAGCGGGTGGTGGGTGAAGATCGGGGTCGCGATCACCACCGCGTCGATGTCGGGGTCGGCGAACACCGGCGCGGCGTCGGCGAACACCGGGATCCACGGGTACAGGACCCCGACCGCGGCGCGGCGCCTGGGCTCGCCGTCGACCACCGCGACCACCTTGGTCGCGGCACAGGTGGTGAAGTTGCGGACCAGGTTGGGCCCCCAGTAGCCGAAGCCGATGACGGCGACCCGGAGGACAGTCGAGGTGGTTGCAGACACGGGCGCCGAATTTGTGATCTGCACCGTCGCCCGTCAAGCGTTACGGTTCCTTGACAGCGTTGGCCCTGTCCTCGAAAGTCCGCGCAGTGTCCGCCGATCGCTTCCAGTGCATCGCGCCCGACGTCGTGCTCGGCGAGGGCACGACCGTCCACCAGTTCGTGAACCTGTACGGCTGCACCGTCGGCAAGCGCTCCCGGGTCGGCGCCTTCGTCGAGATCCAGCGCGACGCCACCGTCGGCGATGACTGCAAGATCTCGACCCACAGCTTCATCTGCTCGGGCGTCCACATCGCCGACCGCGTGTTCGTCGGCCACGGCGTGACCTTCGTCAACGATCGCCACCCCCGGGCCTGCAACCCCGACGGCAGCCCCAAGGGCGCCGCCGACTACACGCTCGAGGAGACCTGGATCGAGGACGACGTCGCGATCGGCTCGGGCGCGACCATCATGTGCGGGCTGCGGATCGGCGCCGGCGCTACCGTCGGGGCCGGCGCGGTCGTGACCCGCGACGTGCCGACGGGCGCGACCGTGGTCGGCAACCCGGCCCGGGTGGTCGCCAGGTGATCGCCGGCCTGTCGATCGTCGTCCCCGCGTACAACGAGGAGGCGACGATCGCGGCCACCGTCGACGATGCGCTCGCCGCCGGCGCGACGGTGGCGCGCACCCTCGAGGTCGTGGTCTGCGACGATGGGTCGCAGGACCAGACCCGGGCGATCCTCGAGCGGATGGCCGCCGATGAGCCCCGGCTGCGGGTGGTGGCGCGCCGGCACAACCGCGGGATCGAGGCGTCGATCCGCACGCTGTACGCGGTCGCGGCCCACGACTGGGTGTTCCTCAACAGCGCCGATCGGCAGTGGCCGATGACCGCGCTGGTGCCGATGGCGGCCGCGGTCGCCGCCGGCGCCGACCTGGTGATCGGCGTGCGCAAGAACAAGCGCGACATCTACAGCCCGTACCGCCAGGTGCTGTCGTGGACCTACGAGGCGGTGGTCCGCCGGCTGGGCGCGCCCGGCGGCGATCCGGGCTCGATCAAGCTCGGCCGGCGCCGGCTCCTGCACGCGCCGGTGGTGGCGCGCGGGGTGTTCGCCGAGGGCGAGCGGGTGGTGCGGGCGGCGCGGGCCGGGGCCAAGGTGGTCGAGGTCGCGGTGCCGTTCCAGCGTCGCGGCACCGGCCAGGCCACCGGCGCGCGCCGCGACGTCGTCGCCCAGGCCGCCCTCGACGTCGGCCTGGTGGCGGCGTCGCTCTACACCGGCTGGCCGCGCCCGACGCTGCCGGATCCGGTCCTGTGACCGAACCCGCGCGTCCCGCGCGTCCCGCGCGCCTGGCCCGCCTCGGGCGCTGGCTGGCGCCGAGCGTGGTCGCGACCGCGCTGGCGGTGATCGCGGCCGGCTTGCTCGAGGCGCTCGCCGACGGCGATCCGGTGCGCGCGTCCGCCGGCGTCGGGGTCGCGGCGCTGCTGGCTGCGCCGCTGCTGGTCGCGCTCGCGGTCGCGGCCCGCTGGGTGATGGCGGCCTGGCGCCCGGTGGTGCTCACCGACGACCCCGGCACCGCCGCGCCGCGGGTGTGGGCCTGGCTGGTCTACGGCCTGCTCGCGCTCGCGGCGCTGGTCGCGATCGTCATGAACGCGGTCGCGTTCCTGGCGCGGGCCACCGCGTTCAAGCCGCGACCGGTCGCGCTGATCCTGCCCGTGCTGCTGGTGCCGGCGGTCCTCGGCCTGGTCGCGCTGTCGCGCCCGGTGGTCGACCTCGTCGCCGCCGGGTTCGCGGCCCGCGAGCGCCGACGCCAGCAACGCCAGCGACCCGGGTCGCGACCATGGCTGACCGCCCGCGCCGCGCTCGCCGTCGGCTTCGGCCTGGCGGTGCTCACGCCGGTCGCCGGCTGGTACCTGCTCCTCCGCCCGCGGCTGGGCTACATCGACACCACCGTCGCCCGCTATCCGCTGGTCGCGCTCGCGATCCTGGCTGCCGGCCACGCGCTCGCGCGCCGATCGGGGACGCTGGCCCGGGTCGTCGGTCGTGCCGCGCTCGGCCTGACCGTGATCACGATCGGGTTCGCGCTGTGGGTGTGGTGGTCGCGGCCGGTGATCATGCTCGAGCTGTGGTCGCGGCCGACCATGGCCGGCGAGGCGGTCGATCGCCTGTTCGATCTCGAGCGGGTCCGCCGCCGGCTGAGCGAGACCGGCTTCCCGCCGGCGCCGATCGCGGGTGCCCTCCACCCCGACGTCATCCTGATCACGATCGACACAGTGCGCGGCGATCGCACGCCGTTGCTCGCCGGCGACGCGCCGATGCCCAACCTGGTGATGCTGGCCCAGCGCGGCGCCACCTTCGACTGGGCGTTCTCGCCCGGCAACGTCACCCGTCGCTCGCTGTCGACCATCATCACCGGCGCCGGCCCGTCGCGGCTGCGCGGCCGGCTCAGCGGCTGGGCCTTGCGGCTGGATCCCCGCCACGTCGTGCTCGGCGAGCGGTTCCGGGCCGCCGGCTACGACACCGCCGGCTTCCTCTGCTGCGAGGGCTTCTTCGCCCGCGACCACAAGATCGGCCTGTCGCGCGGCCTCGATCACCTGGTGATCGATCACGACGGCGCCCACCTCGCTGCGGCGGCGCGCGACTGGCTCGTGGCCCGGCGCGCGGCCGGCGCTACCACGCCCGCGTTCGTGTGGCTGCACTTCATCGAGCCCCACAACTGGCGCGACGAGTCGAGCGAGCTGGCCTCGGGCTCCGACGGACAGCGCTACCTGTTCGTGCTCGGCAAGGTCGATCGCATGCTCGGCACCGTGATGTCGGCGTTCGAGCCCGCCGCCGGCGCCGCCGCGCCGATCGTCGTGGTCACCGCCGATCACGGCGAGGGTCTCGGCGATCACGGCCAGCCCTACCACTCGACGGATCTCTACAACTCGCAGATCCGGGTGCCGCTGGTGATCACCGGCCCAGGCGTCATCGTCGGTCGCCGCCTCGAGCCGGTCGGCCTGGTCGATCTGGCGCCGACCCTGCTCGAGTTAGCCGGCTTCGTGGCGCCGGGCCTGCCCGAGATGGACGGCCACTCGCTGGCGGCGCTGCTGACCGGCCAGCGCGCCGACCAGCCCGACGGCGGCTTCGCCTACAGCGAGATGGTGGTCGATCGCAACGTCGCCGAGGCCCGTCGCGCGCTGATCCGCGGCCGCTGGAAGCTGATCGAGTCGAACAAGGGCGACGAGCTCTACGATCTGCGCCTCGATCCGACCGAGCGCCACGACCTCGCCGCCGACCCGTCGCCGCCGACCTCGCTGGCGCCGATGCGGGCCGCCCTCGCCGATCGCCGCACGCTCGACCGCGTGCCCGCCTTCGCCTTCGGCCGTCGCTGACCGTTGCTCGCCGATCGCCGGCCTACGGCAGGAAGCCGACCTCGACGACGCCGATCGCGACCCCGGCGAAGCCCAGCCGCGGGCGCGGCAACGGGCCGTCGAGCGCGAGCCCGAGCTCGCTGTCGATGGTCAGCTCGTTGCTGCCCGTGGGTGGCGCGGCGACCGCAAAGGTCACCGGGTTCCAGCCAGGCACGAGGTCGACGTCCGCGACCTGGGCGCCGGCGAACCGCAGCCGGACGTGGCGGGCGCCGCCGGGGGCAAGCCACACGGTGAAGCGCTGGCCGGCGGGGATGAGGTTGGGGATCAGCGCGCGGGCGTGGCCGGCCACGGTCCAGCGGAACGGGCGATCGCCGGACTGGGTCGGGCCGAAACCCTCGAGCAGGTACGGCGCGCCGCCGCCGCCGGCCAGGTTCCAGGTCCCCTTCTGGCCGCGCCAGCCGCCGGTCATCATCAAGTTGCCGTCGAGAACGATCGGATAGTCGCCGACCGCCTCGTCCCAGCGCGCCAGCGACGTGCCGTGGCGCCAGGCGAACACCGCGCTGGCCGGCAGCTCGAACGGATTGCCGATCGTGCGGTAAACGCGGGTCGCCAGCCCGCGCAGCGGCTTCGGGACGTTGGCGCAGCAGGTCGGGGCGTGGCCGGTCGGCGCCGGCTTGCCGCTGCGCAGCGCGCTCACCCGCCACAGGTTCCACGCCAGCATCGGCGCGAGGACGACGATCGCCACGCTGTGCCACACCGCGCGCGGCACCCGGCGCAGGCGGGCGGCGGCCTGGCCGAGCGTGGTCAAGAGCGTCGCCAGCCCGACCACGAGCGGCAGGGTCACGCTGCACAGCCGGCGCTGGCCGTACGCGGCCTGGCCCCACCAGTCCATGATGACGCTGTTGAGGTAGACCTGCACGACGACCGCGGCGATCAGCCCGGCGCCGATCAGGCGGTGCTTGCGCGGCACCAGCGCGAGGCCGATCACCGCGAGGTACGCAACCGGCGTCGTCGTGAACCAGCCGTTGCGCGCGCTCCACAGGAGCTCGGGCACCATCGGCGTCGTCCACCGGGTGTAGGCCTCGCCCTGCGGCATGTGGTAGGCGCCGTACACGACCTTCCAGGCCACGAGCTGCGGCGTGAACGCCACCAGCGCGACCGCCAGCACCAGCACGCCACGGCCGAGGTGGGCGGCGGCGGTGCGCAGCCGGACACGGGCGACGACGCTGCGATCGAGGAGCGCGTGGGTGGCGCGGGTGCACAGCTCGACCGCGACCACCACGCCCATGCCCAGCTCCTGGACCCGGATCAGCATGGCGAAGCCGAGCAGCGCGCCGAGGACGACGTAGCGCCGCAGGTCGTCGCGACCGACGGTGGCGGCCCAGTAGCCGAGGAACGCGGCGCAGGCGAAGCCGTCGAGCGCGTGGCCGTAACTCGGCATCATCGTCGCGTAGTAGGTGAGCGAGCTGCCGAGCAGGATCGCGATCGCCGCGTACGTCGGGGCCCAGGTCCCGCCGACGATCCGGCGGGCCAGCCGGCGGCCGAGCAGCACCGCGCCGCAGCCGAACACCACGCTGGTGAAGAACACGATCCGCTGGTGCCACGCGGTGTAGCCGTGGGTCGGGACGCCGGCGCCGAACAGGTTGGCGACCACCGCGCCGCCGTGGGCCAGGGCCAGGACCGGGGCCCACACCAGCGGCGGGCCGATCGGATGGGGGATGCCCTTCCTGCCGGTGGCGGTGCGCGGCTGGCCCCACGGGTCGCCGAACCGGGCCAGGTCGTTGTCGAAGTTCAGATCGCGATCGAAGACGATCGAGCGCGCCATCAGGAACATCATGTGGCCGTCGCCGCGGGCCAGCACCGGGCGGTAGTGGCCGTCGCCGCGCGTCCCGAGGTCGTCGCCGCCGTGGCCATCGCTGCCCATGTCGTGGTTGGTCAGGTACAGGACCGCGATCGCCGCGCACGCCAGCGCCATCAGCACCGCCGCGGGCTGGCGCACGAGGGCGAGGAGTCGGCCGCGGACCATCACGCCGCCGGACTCTACTCGAAATCGACCGCGTGCTATCAACGTCGACGATGTGGCAGCCGCCCGAGCGCAGGAAGCACAGCGTGCCGATCGCGGGCTGGCCGACGGCGGCCGAGGCGGCGGCCGCCCGGCTGTTCGCGCCGGTGACGCTGGGGCCGCGGACCGCGCGGACCCGGACCTGGGTGCCGGCGATGGTGCCGTGGCGCGCGACCGACGACGGCCTGGTCACCGCCGACGTCATCGCCTGGTACCGGCGGTTCGCCGAGGGCCGGCCCGGCGTGCTCGTGGTCGAGGCCACCGGCATCCGCGATGTACCGTCGGGGCCACTCCTGCGCATCGGTCACGATCGCTTCGTGCCCGGGCTGCGCGCGCTGGCGGCGGCGGTGCGCGAGGCCTCGGCCGGCGCGACCTTGCTGTTCATCCAGGTCATCGACTTCCTCGCGATCCGGCGCCGGCCGCCACGCGACAAGTTCTTCGCGCGCTTCCTCGAGATCACCGACCACCACCGCGCGGCGCTGGCCGCGCACGCCGGTGACGCTGCGCTGGCCACCGCCGACGAGGCGACGATCCGCGCCGGCCTGGCCGCGCTCGACGACGGCGCGCTGGCCACGGTCCTCACCGCCCGCGAGCGCGAGGACCTCGCCGTCGGCTACCGCGAGCGGGTCACCGACGTCCACCTGCCGCACATCGCCGAGCTACCGGCGGTGCTGCCCGGCCTGTTCGCGGCGGCCGCGGCCCGGGCCGAGGTCGCCGGCTTCGACGGCGTCGAGCTGCACTTCGCCCACGCCTACACGATGGCGTCGTTCCTGTCGGCGCTGAACACCCGCGCCGACGGCTACGGCGGGCCGCGCGAGGCCCGGGTCCGGCTGCCGCTCGAGGTGATCGGTGCGGCGCGGGCGGCGCTCACGCCGACCATGGCGCTCGGCTGTCGCTTCCTCGGCGACGACGTGATCGAAGGTGGCAGCCACGTCGACGACGCCGCCTGGTTCGGCGCCCGCTTCGCCGAGGCCGGGCTCGACTTCCTGTCGGTGTCCACGGGCGGC
>JAYVSF010000358.1:0-10277 GCA_043775605.1 Myxococcales bacterium | reverse complement strand
GTTCGGGCGGCGGCAGCATCGCGGCCAGCGTGCGGGTCGCCTCCGCGATCGTCGGGCGGGCCGCGGGATTGGCGGCGGCGGCGTGCGCGAGCCAGGCGTCGAGCGGCGCACGCCACGGCGCGTCGGCCCCGATCGCGCCGGCGAGCACCTGGGCCGCGATCGTCGCGAAGGCGTGGACGTCGCCGGCGGCGCTGGCGCGACCCTCGGGCGGGCGAACCGGGCGGACCGGCGTCAGGCCCAGGCCGGCCGCGACGACGTCGAGGCCGAGGTCGAGCACCTCGCACGCGCTGCCGTCGGCGCGCGACAGCAGGACCCGGGCGCCGGCCAGTCCGCCGTGGACCTCACCCACCGCGTGCAAGGCGACCAGCGCCGCACCGAGGCTGGCAAGCGCTGCGCCGCGCCGGCCGATCGCGAGCGGCGGGTGACCGCTGGCGATGGTCGCGTAGGTGCTCCACGGCGACCAGGCCCGCGCGATCCAGACCACGCCGTGCCCCGGATCGTGACCGACGCCGCGCACCGCCGGGAACGCCGGGTGATCGAGCGTCGACGGCGCCAAGGCCACCCGCCAGGCGACGAGCTGGGCCGCGGTCGGCGGCGTGATCGCGGGCAGCACGGTCAGCCGGGCCAGGGTGCCGTCGGCGCGCTCGGCGCGGACCTCGGGCCAAGGCCAGTCGGCCACGGTCCGCTGCACCTCCCAGCCACCGATGGTCGTGCCGCGGGCGAGCCCCACGCCGCGAGCTTGCCACGTTCCCGACAGCGACGACACCGATCGCGGTTGACGAGTCGTGCGTGCGGCGCAAACGAGCCTTGGCGAACGATGTTCCCGGCGCGGGCCATGGCGGCGGACGCCGGCGAGCTGATGGCGCTGGCCACCACCGACCAGCTGGCCGCGGTGTTCGACGAGGATCTGTGGCGGCGCGGCCGGCCGGGCGAGGACGAGACCTTCGACGCCGCCCGCTTCGTGGTCTGGCTGGAGGTCATGCTGGAGGCCGGCGCGACGTTCACCGCCAGCCGGCTGGCCGAGCTGCCCGAGGATTCACAGTCTCTGACGATTTCGGCCGGCGATGTCGATTCGGGGCGGCGCCGTTCGACCTCGGGGTGGATGCCGGACCGCGCCGCAGCGCGCCTCCCCGGCGTCGAGGACCGCGATGACCAGCTTCCACGACCCCGTGCTCCAGGCCTACACGCTCAGCGTCTGCGTCCTGATCGTCACCCTGTACTACCTCGGGTTCGCCACCGCCCGGACCCGCGCCGCGCGCCGGATTGTGGTCAACCCCGAGGACGTCAGCGTCAACCGCGGCTCGCAGGTCGCCGAGGACGAACACCCCGACGTCCAGCGCATCCAGCGCGCCCACCGCAACGCGCTCGAGAACGCGGTGCCGTTCTTCGCGATCGGCCTGCTGTACACGATGACCGCGCCGGGGCTGACCGTGGCCCGCGCGCTGTTCGCCGCCTTCGTGCTCATCCGCGTGTTCCACGCCGGCTGCTACCTGACCGCCCGCCAGCCCTGGCGCACCGGCTCGTTCGTCATCGGCGCGGTGATCAACCTGATCATGACCGTGCAGGTCGCCCGGGCCGTCTTCGCGGCGATGTAGGCGACGGGTCCGGTGTCTGTTTCAGACCGTCGGCAGGCGGACGGTGAAGCGCGAGCCGGCGCCGAGCTCGCTCTCGACCCGGATGTCGCCGCTGAGGCTGGCGATGATCGAGCGGGTGATCGCGAGGCCGAGGCCGACGCCCTCGCCGGCGCCCTTGCTGGTGTAGAACGGGTCGAAGATGTGGGGCAGCTCATCGGGAGCGATGCCGCAGCCGGTGTCGACCACCGCGATCCGGACCTTGCCGCCGTCGGCGCCGACCTCTATCCGGACCCGGTGCGGGCCCGGCCCGGCGCCCGGCGCGCGCACCGCGTGGATCGCGTTGAGCAAGAGGTTGAGGAAGACCTGGGTCAGGCGCGCGTCGCTGGCCATCACCGGCGACGTCACCCGGTAGTCGCGCTCGACCGCCACGTCGCGCAGCTCGTGGTGGGCCATGGTCAACGCCCGCTCGAGAGGCGCGGTGACGTCGAGCTCGACCGGGCGATCGTCGGCTCGCGAGAACAGCCGGAGGTCGCCGACGATCGCCCGCACCCGGCGGGCGCCGTCGGCCACCGCGGCCACGTGGCCGCCGAGGTCCTCGACCATCGCGAGCTCGGCCCGCGCGTGCTCGAGCTTGCCGGCGGCCAGAGTCCGACGCAGCTCGCCCAGCCGGAGCTGCGCGGCGTCGAGCCGGAGCAGGACGTAGGTCAGCGGGTTGCCGATCTCGTGAGCGACGCCGGCGGCGAGGGTGCCGAGCGCGACCATGCGATCGGCCTGATCGAGCCGGGCCTTGAGCCGCCGGGTCTCGGTCTGATCACGGGCCGAGACCAGCACCGCCGGCTGGCCGTCGTAGAACATCGGCACCGCGCCGACCTGGGCCAGCCAGGTCGAGCCGTCACGCCGCTGCAGGTGCTCGTCGACGTAGGGCACCACCGGCTCGCCGGCGTAGAGCGCGCGGACCCGGGTCGCGACCATCTCGCGATCGCTGGGCGCCACCAGGTCGATCACCGGCAGGCCGATCAGCTCCTCGAGCGGACCGCGCCAGGCCTCGCACAGCGCGCGGTTGGCGTAGACCACCCGGCCGCGCGAGTGGACACAGACCGCGTCGGGCGAGGCCTCGAGCACCGCCCGCAGCCCCGACTCGGAGCGGACCAGGCGCTCGACGGCGTCGTCGCGGACGTCGGGATCGCGGACCAGCAACCCGACCCGCTCACCGACGGTGATGGTCTGGATCAGGCACAGCCGCCGCTCGCCGCTGTGGGTCCGCATCGCCCGGGCGATGGCGCCGCTGGCCAGCGCCGCGCGGTCGGCCAGGGCCAGGCCCTTGCCCTCGAGCGGATCCCAGTAGAGCTCGTCGAGCGAAGGACCGGTCCAGGTCTCGGCCGTCCAGCCGAACAGCCGGCCGGCCGCCGGGTTCCACCATGAGATCCGCAGATCGGGCTCGATGAGCAACACCCCGTCGGGCAAGGCCTCGAGCAGCGCGCGGGCCTGGGCGTCGGGCAGCGCGAGCGCCGTCGCGGTCATGGCAGACGATCGTCCCGCCGGCGGCTCCGGACCACCATCGACCGCGGCAGGGTCCCATCGCGCTCGAGCTCGTGCAGCCGGGCGCCGAGCGCGCGCAGCACGGCGAGCCGGTCGGGATCACCGCCGAACTCGTCGAGCAGCGCCGAGTAGCGCTCGCGGGCCGCGTCGTCGGCATAGGCGTCGACGTGGGCGAGGACGTGGGCCAGCTCGGCGACCAGGAATCGGAACGCGAGGGTCGGGCCGCCACGGCGCGCGATCGCGAGCGCGCCGTCGTCCGCGAACAGCGCCGTCGCGGCCGCCTGGTCACCGGCCTCGACCGCGGCCAGGCGGGTGGCGAGCAGCTCGGGCGGCGTGGGCAAGACGGCAGTCACGCGCCCCGAGCGTAGCAGTTGTGGCCATCCGGCGCCGACCGACCGCCGTCAGAGGTCAGGGCAGATCGCGGCTGACGCCGAGCGCGAAGCCGAGGTCGGTGCCATCGGCGCCGACCAGCGGTCGACCGAGAGCGAGGCTGGCGCGCCAGGTGCCCGTGACCCGGAGCTGCGCCCCGATCCGCAGCGCGAGGTGATCGAGGCCGAGGCCGTACCAGCCGACCTGGGCGTCGAGCCCGCCGCCGACGACCAGGCGGCGCCCGGCCACGCGCCGACCGACGTCGACGCCGAGCGCGCCCGCCATCCGATCGTCGGCGCCCAGCTCCGACCAGGTCCGCGCCGCGAGCAGCGCGATCCGGCCGTGGAGCTGCCAGGCCGCGGCGGCCCGCCAGGTCGCCAGGACCGCGACCTGACCGCCAACCCGGTTGCTGCTCAGCCGGCGCTCGGTGAACGGCAGATCGAGCCGGGTTGCGACCGCCAGCCGCAGCGCGCGCCCGCGCCAGCGCCGGTCGCCACCGCGGGTCACGCCCAGCGCCACCGGGCCGTAGCCGACGTCGGTGGCCTTGAACACCGCGTTCTGCACGAACGTCACCGTCGGCACCCGGGCCAGGACCAGCCACTCGAGCGGCCCGTCGGCGAGCCGCAGGCTGATCGTCGCGTCAGCGCCGAGGGTGCCGTAGAAGCCCGGGGTGTCGATCAGCGCGTGGCCGTCGACGACCACGCCGGCGCCGGGCCGCGGGCACGCGCTGCGCCCACCATCGAAGCCGGTGTCGCGCCACGGCAGCGTGACCGGATCGGCGAGCGGGGTCGCGCACGCACCGGCCGGCTCGTCGGCGCGCGCGGCACCGGCCCCGATGACGACGGTCGCGAGGGCGAGCGCGGCCAGCGCCTTCACGGCGTCGTCCCCGGCGGCGTCCATCCGGCCCCGTCGACGTCGACCAGCAGCGGGCTCGAGAACCCGGTTGGCCAGCTCATCGGCACGATCCGCGTCATCACGAAGCGCGGATCGGCGGGATCGGTCGGATCGGGGGGGGTGGTGATCGGGCCGCTGTCCTCGCCCGGCTCGATGTCCGCCGCGTCGACCCAGCCATCGCCATCGTTGTCGCCGGTGTCGAGCACGCCGTCGCCGTCGAGGTCGGCGTAGGGCGGCAGCGGCAGGCCGGCCTCGACGACGATCCAATCGTCGGTGGCGCCGATCAGCTCGGCCAGGCGGACGGCGCCCTGCCAGCGGACCACGCCGTCGGTGCCGAAAGGATCGGTGGGCGCGGTGAGGTTGGTGATCGTGCGGACCACGCCCTTCGCCGTCACGATCCGCAGCTCGGTCACCGGGATCCACGGCGCCGCCCGCACCGTGATCAGCAGCCGCTCGTCGGCCCCCGGCACCACCGGATCGAGGCCGAGCCCGCGCCGCGGCGCGCCCGGCAGGCCGATCGCGACCTCGACGAACACGCCCGAGCCGGCGACCACCCGCCCGGCCTTGAGCGCGCGATCGAAGCTGACCGGCGTGGCCTGGGCCAGGGTGCCGCCGGTCTGGACCCAGGTCCGGCCCCAACCGAGCTGGTTGTCGCGCAGCCCGTGCGAGTCGCTGTTGGCCGCACCCGGCACCGGGAAGCCGGCCGAGATCAGCGCGAACCACAGCGGCCGGGTCTTGGCCAGCTCGTCGGCGCCGGCCCCGTTCTGCACCTCCATGACGTCCCAGTCGAGGTTGCGATGACCACTGCCCGGCGTCCGCAGCAGCACGCCGTTGCCCGCGGCCGCCGGCCCCGCCGGTATCGGCAGCCGGGGATCGAAGTCGATCGAGCGCAGGTAGCCGAGGTCGCGCCCGAACAGCGGCTCGTCCCACGGATGGTTGATCATCCGCACGCCGTCGGCGCCGATCAGCGGATCGAGCCGATCGAAGAGCGCCCCCGGCTCGACCCGCTCGTCCCACGGTGCGCCGCCGCGCGGCGAGCCCGGCACCGGCGTCAGCGGCCAGAAGTTGAAGTGGCCGATCACCCGCGGCACCGCGGCGCCCGCCACCTCCATCCAAGGGATGAGCTGGGTGGTCTCGAGGCCGCCCATCACCATCACCTGGTCCTCGACCCCGAGCGCGGCGACGGTGGCGGCGTAGTCGGTGACGTAGTCGTGGTCCGTCGCGGCGATGACGTCGACGCCGGCGGCGACGAAGCTGCGCACGCGATCGCGATCAGGCAACCCGGAGTCGAAGGAGGCGCGGCCGTGGACGTGGAGATCGGCGGCCAGCCAGCCCGGCGACCGCACCGCCAGCGCGCGCACCGCGAGGTCGATCGTGCTGACCTCGCCGGCGACCAGGGTGACCTCGGTGCGGGCGACGGTGTGCTCCGGGCCGGCGCTGGCGTAGACCCAATAGTGACCGGCCGGGACCTCGACCTCGGTGCCGGTCGGCGTGACCAGCACCCGGTTGCAGGCCGGCGACGAGCCGGTCGGCGGCCCGAGCCAGGGCGCGCAGACGTCGAGCCGGCCGTGCAAGGTCCCGGTGACCGCGGCCCGGGTCGCGGCGTCGGCCGGGTCGAACACCACCAGCGCGTGGATCCCGCGATCGGGCCCGCCGCCGGTGCCGGTGACCGCGAGCTCCACGGTGGCCGGCTCGGGCGCGACCTCGGCCCCGACGTCGCTACCGGCCGGCACCGCGCCCTCGGCGACCTTGCGGCCGAAGCTCCACAGCTCCCAGGCCAGCGTCGCGCCGGCCGGCGCTGTCGCTTGCCAGCGCCCGTCGCTGCCCGGCACCACCGCGCTCACCGGCACCCGATCGGCGCCGCGCACGATCATGATCGACGCCCGCCGGACGTCGCCGCCGAACGGCAGCCCGCCGGCCGTCACCTGGCCGTGGACCGCGGTCGTCGCCTCGCCGAACAGCTGGCCGCGCGCCGCCAGCAACGACGTGATCGCCGGCGCCGGACCATCGCCGTGGCCAGCGCTGACGATCATGCGCTCGAGCACCAGCGCGTCGCCGGGCGCGACCACCTCGAGGTCTGTGCCGATCGCCGAGATCTCGAGGTCGGCGACGCCGTGGATCGCCGACTGGTTGCACGCGACCTCACCGTAGGCCGGCGCCGCCGGCTGCGGGGCCGCGCCCGCGACGTAGTCCTGCGACGACCACAGCGCGGTAAGCTCGAGCAGGTCGAGCGACGGCTGCTGGTAGCCCTGGCCGGCGCGCGGCACGAACGGCACCACCCGCCGCTTGCCCCAGTGCGACGCGTCGGCGATCACGAAGGTCAGCGGCAGCGCGCCGTGGTTGGCCAGCTCGCTGCGCACCCGCAGCCCGGGGTCGCACGGCCGCAGCTCGTAGCGGGTCGCGACCGGGACGTCGGGCCGGCCGTCGAGGTGGCCGCGCGCGATCACCGCGACGTAGGCCGGCGAGCGATCGATCAGCTCGAGCCGGTCGTAGGCGAAGGCGTCGTCGGGCAGGATGCCGGCGAGCTGGTACAGGAGCGTGAGATCGTCGATGCCGCCGGCCGGGCCGAGATCGATCAGGTTGCCGCCGGTCGGCGCCAGATCGATCGGCTCGTCGATCGCGCTGATCACCGCGGTGATGACGCCGTTGGAGATCAGGGTGTCGCCGGCGGCGCCCTGGGCCAGGTCGAGGCGCAGCTCGGCCGGCGCGGTCGCGACCGACCCCAGGTGCAGGCGCGGCGCCGCGCACTCGAAGCGCAGGCCGGCGCACGGCGCGGTGGCCTCGCAGTCGCCGCCCAGGCAGTTGCGATCGCCGGCGCAGCCCGTGAGTGCGCACGCGATCGCCGTCGCCCCGATCGCCGCCAGCGGGAAGCGCATTCCACTCAGACTATCACCGCGGCGGGCGACGCCTTATGATCGGGGGCGATGGCCTGCCCAGTCTGCGGAGCCCCACCCGAGGTGGGCGCGCTGTGCCGCGAGTGCGCCCGGCAGGTGCCGCCGGCCGAGGGCCTGATCCGCGATCACGTCCGCTCGACGGTGGCCAAGGCCGGCGCCGTGGCCTGGCTGATCGACGGCTTCGGCATCACCCACGCCGTCGCCGAGCGGACGACGATCGGCCGCAGCCTCGACGGTCAGGTCGTGGTGCTGGCCACGTCGGTGTCGCGCGAGCACGCCGAGCTGCGGCGGACCGAGGCCGGCTGGGTGCTGCGCGATCTCGGCAGCCGCAACGGCTCGACCGTCGACAGCCTGCGGGCCCAGGGTCGGGTCGCGCTCAAGCCGCCGGTGGTGATCAAGGTCGGCGACGTCGCGCTATGGCTCGTGACCGAGGTGGCCACGGCGCTGCCCGGGATGCTGTCGATGCGGACCGGCAGCCTCGAACTCGGCCTGCTGCGCTTCCGGATGCAGTGCGGCGAGCTCGAGCTGTGCGTGGTCGGCGGCGGTGATCCCACGGCCGGCGGCGCGCTGCTGTCGCGCGCGGTCGGCGCCAGCGAGTGGGCCGAGCGAGCCCTGGCCCCGCTCGAGTTCCACCTGCTGCGCGCGCTGTGCGCCCGGGCGCTGGCCGAGGCCGAGTCGCCAGCCGCGGTCCGCGGCTGCGTCGCGACCAAGCAGCTCGCCCGCGATCTGCCGTTCCAGTCGAAGTATCCCAGCGAGGAGAACGTGCGGCAGGTGGTGCGCCGGCTGCGGACCGTGCTGATCGAGCTCGGCGCCGACGGCCTGCTCGCGGTCGTGCCCGGCCGCGGCTACTACGTCACCAGCCCGGTCACCATCGGCGCGACGTGACCGTCGCTATGGCGACGACAGCTCGTCGGTGCTCACCGGCTCGGTCCGGCCGATGACGTCGACGGTCAGGGTCTGGCCCTGGCGCCCAGGCCCGGTCGGCGTGGTCGAATCGACGGACACCAACCGCCGCTTGCGATACTCGCGCCACCACTCGCGGGCCGCGGTCTCGTCCCAGTCGCGGTAGGCCGCCAGCCGCGCCAGCGCCACCCGCAGCGCGAGCGCGCTGGCCGGCCGCAGCGCCGGATCCTTGTGCAGGCACGCCAGGACCAAAGCCTCGAGCTCGGGCGGGATCGGGTTGCCGGTCCGCGTCGACGGTGGAGGCGGCGGGGCGCTGACGTGGTGCAGGCAGACGTCGACCGAGGTCTTGCCGTCGAAGACTTGCTGACCGGTCAGGAGGAAGTAGGCAGTCGCGCCCAGCGAGTAGAGGTCGCTGGCCGGGCCGACCCCGCCCGGGTTGGTGACCGCCTCGGGCGAGATGTACGCGGGCGTGCCCATGATGATACGGGACGCGCTGTCGTCGGTCGCCCCGGAGATCTCCTTGACCAGGCCGAAGACGATCACCTTGGCGACGTCGGGCAGGCGGCCGCGCTCGCACAGGATGATGTTGGCCGGCTTGATGTCGCGGTGGATGAGGCCGAGCTCGTGGGCCTCGTCGAGCGCGCCGCACACCTGCATCACGATATGGATGACCCGCGGCGCCGGCTGCGGCCCGTCCTGGCGGACCAGGTCGTCGAGGTTGACCCCGTCGAGGAACTCCATCGCGTAGTAGAAGACGCCGTCGGGGGTGCGGCCGTAGTCGTAGATCGCGACGGTGTTGGGGTGGGTGAGCAGGCTCGTGCTCTGGACCTCGCGCTCGAACCGCGTCAGGCTCTCGACGCCGACCTTGTCGGGCGGGACCAGCTTGATCGCGGTCGGCCGGCGCAGGAGCGCGTGCTCGGCGAGGTAGACCTCGCCCATGCCGCCGCCGGGGATGCGCGCGCCCAGGGTGTACTGCCCGAGCTGCATCGCGGCCCGGACCTGGCGACGCAGGCCGTAGATGACCTTCGAGCCGGTGGCCGCGATCACCACCGCCACGGTCGCGTAGAAGGTCGCCGCGGTCGCGAACGCCAGCGGCGGCAGCGCGATCCGCTCGGGCATCCTGACGAGCACGCCGAGCCCGCCGGCCAGCAGCGGCACGAACGACAGCGCCGACACCGCGATGGTGCGCCGCCCGCTCGAGGGCACGATGATCGCCCGCGCGAACACCATGAGCAGGTGGCTGATCAGCGCGGCGTAGACCGCGGCCTCGAGATCGGACTGGAAGTAGGCGCTGACCCCGAGCGTCGCCCCGGCCATGCAGGTGTAGATCAGATCGATCGCGTAGAGCGCGCGGATCGACAAGCGCCGGCTCCGCAGCGCCAGCGACCAGATCACCGAGGCGACGATCAGCGAGCCGATCGAGAAGTAGAAGAACACCCGGACCCGCTCCGGCTTGATCTCCGGCCACAGCTCGAACATCCCGGCGACCAGGGCGAAGAGGATCCAGAAGATCCAGAACATGATCCGCGCGAACAGCGACAGCCGCTCCTGGATAAGGACGCGCAGGTCCTCGCCGGTCGCGGTCGGCGTCCACATCGGCGCCCGCACGACGTGTTGATCGGTGCTCGCCCCGCCCGACTCGCTCATGCCCCGACTATCGCCGATGGCGCCGGCTTTCGCGCGGCCCGCCGGGCGCAAGTCTCGCGTCGCAGGCTGCGCTCGGGCGGTCAGGTCAGCAGGGTCAGCAGCCGCTCGGGATCGTCGGTCTCGAGCCAGTCGACGCCGAGCCCGGCCAGGCGCAGGGCTTCGGCGTCGGTGCCCGCGCTCGCGGCGATCGGCTTGCCGGTGGTCGAGCCGATCGGGAACAGGGTGTAGGCGCCGACCGCGACCCGGTGGCGGTGCAGGCGGGCCACCACGTCGGCGTCGACCAGCGTGTGATCGGCGCCGACCAGCCGGGTGCCGAGCACGCGGCCGACCACGTCGGCGGCCAGCACCCGCGACAGCAGCCGACGCCCGCGGGCCGGCCCGACGACGTCAAGCATGCCGTCGTCGAAGGCGAACCCGATCGCGAGCGCGCGATGGCTCCGGCGCGCGGCCCACAGCT
>JAYVSF010000357.1:0-2582 GCA_043775605.1 Myxococcales bacterium | reverse complement strand
CGGGTAGAACGCCTCGCGCATGCGCCCGCCGGTACCTTCGGCGGTGTTGAAGATGATGTCGGGATCGATCGCCTCGAGCCGCTCGAGCAGCGTCGAGGCCGGGCCCGACACCTCGACCTTCTCGACCTCGTGGCCGGCGGCTTCGAGCGCGGCGGCGATCGCGTTGACCGTCTCGACGCTGTCGAACTCGGCCTCCTTCTCGGAGTGGCGGACGTCGGTGAGCCGGAGGTTGTGGGTGAACGCGACCTTCATGCCGGGGCGACCTTCGTCCGTGGAGCGACGTGTCGGCGGCGGAGGCGATCATCATGATCGCAAGCGCAGCCGATCGTCGATCTAGCAGAGCGGTGTGACAGCCGCGACGTCAAGCAAGATCGTGTTACGACATCTCATGGCCGCCACCGAGACCTTCGACATCCGGACCACGTCGCGCGTCGAGACCATCGACGTGACCTCGCTGGTGCGCACCGCGATCCGCAAGAGCGGCGTCGACGGCGGCCTGTGCTGCGTGTTCTGCCCGCACACCACGGCCGGCCTCACCGTGCAGGAGAACAGCGACCCGCACGTCAAGGCCGCGCTCAACGAGCACCTCGCCCAGACCGTGCCCCATGACGCCGGCTCCGTCACCGCGGCCAGCAACCACGCCGCCCACGTCAAGAGCAGCATCATCGGCGCCCAGCTCACGTTGATCGTCGAGGCCGGCAAGCCGTTGCTCGGGACCTGGCAGGCCATCTACTTCTGCGAGTATGACGGACCCCGCAGCCGGCGGCTCCACGTCAAGGTCGTCAAGGATTAGGCGCGCGCGGCGCCGGCTGTCTCGCAACCCCTCGGATCGTGACGCCCGCCGCGCCCTTACATCGACCGCGCGGTTCGTGCGTCAATAACGAGCCTATGCACCGCGCGCTCGTCCCCATCCTGCTCGCGACGCTCATGTCGATCGCCTGCGCCGGCCGCGCGGCGCATCCCACCGCACCCGCGCCGGGCCGCGACGCGACCTCGCGCGCCGACGATCTGTCGACCCGCGCCCGGGCCCAGCCGACCGCGACCACGGCCCCGGGCGGCGACGAGGGGCGACCCGGCACCGGCGCGACCGGCGGTCCGTACGATCTGGGCGAGATCAAGCTGGTGGTCACCGGCAAGGAGCCGTCGGGCGAGCCGCGCATCGAGGCGGTGTCGCCGACCATCCTGCTCGACCGGGCCCAGGTCGAGATCGACGCCGGCCGACCGCTGCCTGCGATCGAGCTGCTCGGCCGCCTGGCCAGCGAGTTCCCGGGCTCGCCGCTGGCGCCGTCGGCGATGTTCAACATCGGCCGCCTGTACGAGGGCCTGGCCGACTCCGTCGCCGCGATCGCAGCCTACCGCGATCTGGTCGCGCGCTACCCGACCGGCAAGGAGTCGCTCGACGGCCACCTGCGCATCGCCGGGCTCGAGGCCGAGCACCAGCAGTGGCCCGACGCCGCGCGCACGCTCGCCGAGATCCTCGCGCGCACCGACCTCACCCACGCCGACAGGCTCGAGGCCCAGGCCCGCCTCGGCTACGTCGAGCTCGAGGCCGGCGACCGCACCGCCGCCCGGGCCAGCCTCGAGGCAGCGATCGCGACCTGGCGCAAGGCCGTCCGCATCGACGATCGCTACTACATCGCGATGGCCAACTTCTACCTCGGCGAGCTCGAGCACCGGGCCTTCACCGAGCTGCCGCTGCGGCCGGCCGACGATCAGCTCCGGGCCGACCTGGCCGCGCGCGAGGCCGCCGCCGCCCGCGCCTACGATCACTGGAAGGACGCCCTGGTCCTCCAGGATCCGTACTGGTCCTTGGCCGCCGGCTACCAGATGTCGCAGATCTTCGTCGAGCTGTGGGAGACCGCGGTCCGGGCCCCGTTCCCCGACGGCCTCAGCGTCGACGCCCGGTCGTACTACGTTACCGAGGTCCACGACCGGGTCCGGCGCCACCTCGCGACCGCGCTCGAGGGCCATCAGATGAACGTCAAGCTGTCGGCGGCGTACGGGGTCGACAACGCGTGGAGCCGGGCGTCGTCCTTGCGGGCCGGCGAGCTGCTGGGGATCCTCTCCCGCGAGGCCCGCGGCGAGGCGGTCGTGCCCCCGGTCGCCGCGGTCACACCCCGGCCGTAGCCGGTCCGGGCGCGCGTCGGGCCGGGCCGCGCCGCGCTTCGATGCGGGCTTCTATAAGGAGGGGACGGACGCGGGGAACGTGGGGACGGGCGGGGAGGGTGATCGCCCCCGCGAAAAGCGCCGGAAGCCCGTTGACTTGCTTGGGACCATCGCCTATACAACGGCGGCCGTCGAGCCAACGACGGTGTTCGTCCCGTTTTCATTTGCAAAAACGCTGGCGTAGCTCAACCGGTAGAGCACCTGACTTGTAATCAGGAGGTCGCGGGTTCGAGTCCCACCGCCAGCTCGGACATCGCGACCCGACGGATCGATGAGAGGACGCCGCAAACAGACGCAGGCACGCAGGATGGATGACATATCTGGAGGGGTTCCCGAGCGGCCAAAGGGAGCAGACTGTAAATCTGCCGGCTCCACGCCTTCGAAGGTTCGAATCCTTCCCCCTCCACCCGGCCAGG
>JAYVSF010000356.1:0-9808 GCA_043775605.1 Myxococcales bacterium | reverse complement strand
TCGACCGCGCGCCAGAACTCGCGGCTGTGGTCGCGGTGCTCGCGGTGGGCCAACTCGTGCACCAGGACGTAGTCGATGAGCGGGATCGGGGCCTGGACGATGCGCCAGTTGATGCGCAGCGCCCCGCTCGCGTCGCAGCTACCCCATCGTCGGCGCTGCTCGCGGACGACGATCGAAGGCTTGTCGATCCGCAGGCGACGACAGACCTCGGCGAGCCGGTCGGGCAGGTACAGGTCGGCGTGCTCCTTCAACGAGCCGAGCAGCCGACGCCGGACCTCCCGACCGCAGCCAGCTCACTTCCGAACGCTGGGATCGCATCAGTGGCGCCGCCGCCCTCGGTCACGAGCCGACCGTCGACGGACCTGACAGCGCCGACTTGCTTCACGAGCTGGCCCAGGAGCGCGACCTGCTGCCGGTTCTGCTCGACGAGTTCACGCACACCGGCCCGGACACCGGCGCGGATGATCCAGAACGCGATGAAGAGTGACAGCGCCCAACCCGCGATCAGCGTCGAGAAACGTCGTCGCGCACCTGGGCACGGTTGCGAGGCGCTGTGGTGGCTGGCCTCGACGGCGGAAACGCTCGGAACCGCTGGAACGAGCCCGCGTGCTATGGTACCGCGCTGTTCATGGAGTTGCGGGCGTACATCGACCTGTACCCTCCCCGGGGCCCGGCCAAGACGGCCGAGGCGGTGGATGCCCACCGCCAGCTCCACGCGGCCGACGGCGTCGGGGTGCTACCCACTTGCGCCGAGACGATGGTGCCGGCCCGGCGCCCTGGCGAACGCGAAGGCCGTCACCTATGGGTCATCGTGCCCGAGGACGTCCGGGTCATCCTCGAGATCGCCCCGAGCGTGAGGCCGCCGCCGCTCTCGCTTGGTGTAGCCAAGCACACCAACCTGACCGGCGGCGGAGCGGCAGCCTGCGGCGGCGAGCTGTGGCTGGATCCGGCCGATGGTCGGAAGCTCTACGCCAACGGCGGCTCGGGACGGTACCCGCCACGGACCCCGAAGCAGCTCGACGACGCGGTCAACGTGCTCCGGTCGTTCGGCTTCACCGTGGTCTCGGCCGGCTGGAGCGAAGACAACGACTGCGCCGAGCGGGTCTTTCGATGACCGCCACGGATCGGCTCATGCTCGACGAGGTCTTCGGGCCGGGGGAGGGCGCGTCGCCCGAGGCGCGAGCCCGCCACTCCACGCGACTCTTCGTGCGCGGCCTGGATCTGCTCACGTTCGATCTCTCGCCCAGGGCCAAGGGTCGCCGGCTGACGGCCGCGGAGGCCCTGGACGCCTACGGCTTCGACATCCTCTGCCAGATTGTCCAGGACGGGTCCGCGATCATCACGAGCGATCCTGCCGCCGTCGGCCGGACGCTGCGCGACCGACGCCTCCAGCTCGGCATTCACACGCGCACCGTCGCTTCGAAGAGTGACCTCGCGATCGAGGTCGTCGAGGCCCTCGAGGACTCGAAGCGCCGACCGGTCCGCGAGTACGAGCGGGTGGCGAGGGTCCTCGGCCTCGACGAACGCATGCTCTCGTTCGAACCCGTTCCGCGCGGCAACGAGCGCGTCGCGGTGCGGTTGCGCAGTCTCTCGCACGATCGGCCCGCGCTGTCCTCGTCGATCGTGGCGACGTTCGCCGAGGCATCGTGGGTCGCGATGACCCAGATCCGACTCGAAGAGCGGCTCGGGCTTCACCGGCCGGAGCACGTGTTCACGGAGTCCAAGGACTACGGATCGTATGTTCGCCCGGCCTACCGCGCTGGCTACGACCTCGCCGACCTGGTGCGGCGAGAGCTGAGGCTGGGCACAGCGCAGGTCCCGTCGATGCGCGAGCTGGCCGAGGTCCGCCTGGCGATCCCGGTCATCCAGGCTCCGCTCGGAGACCGGATCGCCGGGGCCACCGTACAGTCGGTCAGCGGGCGCCGGGCCATCGTCTTGAACATCGACGGCAAGAACGCCGACGCCTGCGTGCGCCGGTCGACGATGGCGCATGAGCTGTGCCATCTGCTCTTCGATCCGAGCCCCCAGTTGCAGGACCTCCGCGTCGATGAGTATGCGGAGCTCGATGCACGCGACGACACCCGCGCCGATCCCGTGGAACAGCGCGCCAATGCCTTCGCGGTCCAGTTCATCGCCCCGCAAGCCGAGGCAGTGGCCCGCTATCTCGCGGGCGGAGAGGATGGCCTCCGCAAGGTCCTCGACGAGTTCGGGATCAGCTTCACCGCCGCTCGCTATCAGGTCTGGAACGGCCTCCACCGGGGCGTGCCGCTCGACAGCATCTTCGCCCCGAACCAGCGGCCTGAGGACGACTGGGACGCGCGCGAGACGTACACGCTGGCCTACCACCCGATCCGGTCGCTCACAGAGCACCCGTCGCGCGCGGGTCGCTTCAGCGCGATCGTGGTCCGCGCTGCCGGCCTCGGGCTCATCTCCTGGGACACGGCGGCCGAGTGGCTGTTCTGCACCCAGGACGACGCGAAGCGCGCCGTCCATGGCCTCGCCGACTTCTATGGTGACGTGTTCGCTGCGCCCGCGACCGCCGGCTGAGGGCCGTTGACCGGCCGCGGACGTGGCTCGCCCAACACGGGGCAGCACCTCATCCTGCCGGGGTGATTGATGAGGACTGCCGAAATGCGAAGCTTGCGAGGGCCACGGTTGCGGCCTGCGATCCAGCACGCAACCAGGGCGAGAGGCGGCCGATAGCGGAGCCATCATGACCTTCGGACGCTCCCCTACCGAGTCCCGCTCGCCCACTGGTTCCGGCCTCGGATCGGCCTCCGGGCCGCGAGCCGACGCACCCTACGCAGACGGCGCCGCGGATGGGTTCGGCGCACGCGGTCCGGCGCCGGACGGGTTCGGCCGGCCACCGGTGACTTCGACCGACCAGACGCCGGGGTCTGGGGATCCGAACCAACCCGTCACCCACGCCGAGCTCGACGACTTTGGCGAACGGACGTACCCATCCGCCGTGATCAGGAACCGCCCGATGGGCTTCGGCGAGCTCGAGGCAGGGGACGCCGCCGAGTACGCCCAGGGACTGTCGCCGGCGGCGCTGCGATGAACCGCGCATGGCTGGTCGTGGGATGCGCGGCGATCGGCTGCGGCTCGGGGCCGGCGCGCGACGCCAAGGTGGCCGATGAGATCTGCTCACGCGTCGGTGATCGGCTGGAGGTCCGGCTGCGGGCCCACGAGGCAGACCTGCCGCAGTTGCGGTCGTGGGCTCACGCCGATTCCCGGGCGACGCTGCAGCACATGCTGAGCCCGACGATGAACGACGTGGCCGCCACCCACGCGACGGCGCTGGCTGTGGGCCCGTACTGCGTTCGCCGCGACGCTGCTGAGTGCGCGACGCCGATCCTGGCGTTCTACCTGGATGATGTCGACGCCTCGTTCCTCCGCACGAGACGGCTGCTCGACGGGATGCGCGGCCGGGGCTCGTGCGCGCCCGTCGATCGCCGTCTGCGTCAGCGCTCGTCCTGCGACAACGCGCGGATGCATCTGGAGGTGCTCGACGACCGCGAGCTCGAGGTCGTCCGCGAGGGCTGGTCGAACCCGCTCGACCGCGACGGCCGCCCGACCCGGTATGCCAGCCTGGCCGCCGAGGCGATGGCACGCTGGCGGGCGCTGATCGACTACGGGCTGGCGCTGGCCCCGGTCTGCGCGCCGAGTGCAGTCTCATCATGCGAGCGGCTGCGCGTGGGCCTGGCTGAGGCCACGCCCGATGACGTCGCGGCTCGGGTGCGCGCCCTCGGCCGGGCGTTCCGCGACGGGACCGCGTGCCCCGCGGTCAACTGACGCCGGTAAGTGACCATTCGACGGGGTCGGATTCGGGCTCGGATTCGGATTCGGGCTCGGGTTCGACGTCGGTGGCCTGTAACTTCGCGGCGGCGGCGGGCGTCTCAACGCTGTGGTGCGAGCTTCGTCGCGATCGTTACAGTCGGCACCCGCGCCGGCGGCCTCGATGCGGGTGTCGGCGGGCAACGACCGCGCGGTGCGGGCGGCAGGCGAGTACGTACTGTACTGGATGATCGCGGCCCGGCGGACGACCCACAGCGTCGCGCTCGATCATGCGATCGCGCGGGCGCTGGAGCTGGGCAAGCCGCTGCTGGTGCTCGAGCCGCTGCGGGCGGGCTATGCGTGGGCGAGCGACCGTCTGCACCGGTTCGTGCTCGACGGGATGGCGGCCAACGCGGCGGCGTTTGCGGGGGCCGGGATCACGTACCTGCCGTATGTCGAGCCCGAGGCGGGCGCGGGCCGCGGGCTGCTGGCCGCGCTGGCGGCGAAGGCCGCGCTGGTGGTGACCGACGAGCAGCCGGGGTTCTTCTTGCCGCGCATGGTGGCGGCGGCCGCGGCAACGCTCGACGTGCGGGTCGAGCAGGTGGATGGCAACGGGATGTTGCCGCTGCGGGCCCACGGCAAGGCGTTCCCGACGGCGGCGGCGTTCCGCTGGCACTGGCAGCGCGAGATCGGGCGGTACTTGATGGAGCTGCCGAGCGCGGCGCCGCTGGCCGAGAGCGCGCGGCGACTGCAAGGTGCCCAGGTGCCGTCTGTCGTGCTGCGGCGGTGGCCGATGGCGAGCGCGGCGCTGCTGGCGGGCGACCTGGCGGCGCTGGCATCCTTGCCGATCGATCACGCGGTGGCGCCGGTGGCGAAGCGGGGTGGGGCGGTGCCGGCCGCGGCCGCGCTCGACGGCTTCGTCGAGCAGCGGCTGGCGCGGTACGGCGAGGCCCGCAGCCAGCCCGACGACGACGTGGCCAGTGGCCTGTCGCCCTACCTGCACTTCGGCCACATCGGCGTCCACGCGGTGGCCCGCGCGGTGTGGGCGGCGGCCGACTGGGATCCGTCGCGGGTGGCGCCGCGTGCCAGCGGCCAGCGCGAGGGCTGGTGGGGCGCGCCGCCGGCGATCGAGTCGTTCCTCGACGAGCTGATCACCTGGCGCGAGCTCGGTCACGGCTTCGCCTTCCATCGCGACGACCACGACCGCTACGAGTCGCTGCCCGACTGGGCGCGGCGGTCGCTCGACGGTCACGCCGGCGATCCGCGACCGCACGTCTACGATCGCGCGACCCTCGACGCGGCGGCGACCCACGATCCGCTGTGGAACGCGGCCCAGACCCAGCTCGTGCGCGAGGGCACGATCCACAACTACCTGCGCATGCTGTGGGGCAAGAAGATCCTCGAATGGAGCCCGAGCCCGCGCGCCGCGCTCGCCGTGCTGATCGAACTCAACAATCGCTACGCGCTCGACGGTCGCGACCCCAACTCCTACAGCGGCATCTTCTGGACCCTCGGCCGCTTCGATCGACCGTGGGCGCCCGAGCGGCCGATCTTCGGCGTCATCCGGTACATGTCGTCGGACAACACCGCCCGCAAGCTGCGCGTCAAGAACTACGTCGCCCGCTACTCCCCCTCGCCGCCCCAGGGCGCCCTCTTCGCGCCCGCTCCGCCCGCCCGCCGCCCGCGCCGCCCGCGCGTCTGATCCACGCCCACCGTTCGTGGGATACGAACTCCTCAACCGGCGCGCTCGGCAAGACGATCGCAGCGCGTCAGTCGCCGATGAGAAGACGTAGATCATCGTCCTGACGCCCGCGTGGATCGCTGGCGCGCCATACCACCTCGCTCGCCCTTCCCCCGCGAACTGGCCCGACATCGCGGGCGTGGCCCGCTCGGCACCATCACGCCGGCCACCGCCACAACCGCCGACCGGCAGATCCGCGTCGCCGACCGGCAGATCCGCATCGCCGGCCGGCAGATCCGAGTCGCCGACCGGCAGATCCGCGTCGCCGACCTGGTGCGGATCCGGTTCGCCGACCCGCGGTTGGCCGAGGCACGGAGGCGGCGCGGGTGGACTCGTGGGGCGCCCCTCTGGGCCGAGCGAGTAGAGCGCCCGAGCGGACCACGCCGGCCACCCCAGTCGGAGGCGCAAGGCCCCACCCCTCGATGCGCGACTCCGGGTGTCCGAGCGACGGCCCACGGGGGGCGCCCCACGAGGCCAGGCCCCGCGCCGCCGGTCCCCGAGTGCACGCCCGCGATCGGCTAGACTCGCGCACGGTGAGCGAGCCCGAGACCGAGTCCGAGCACGACGCGGCGATCGCTCGCGTGCGGGCCGCGGCCGAAACTGGCACCGCCCCCGAACCCGCAGACCTCCGCCGGCTGCTCGAGGTCCTCGATGCCGCGCGCGCGGAGTCCGCCGCGCGCTGGGAGGCCATCGGGCGGCTGGCCCCCGCCGCCAAGGCGCAGCGCGGCCGGGCCCGTGATGCCATGCAGCTCCTGCGCGAGCTGCGCGCGGCCGCCGCTGCCGGCGCCGACCTCGAGCCGCTGCTCGCCCGCAGCACGAAGCTGCCGGATCCGTAGCGATCGGCTATCATCGTCACCCAAATGGCCGACGACCTGCCCAAGCCCGAGCCCAAGGAGATCGACGAGAAGCTGGCCCTCCAGCTCCGTCACATGATGGAGGACAACGTCCTCAAGGGCGTGCCGTACGGCGACGAGAAGTGCGCCAACTGCCTCTACTACCTCGACCCCGACGACAAGGTCGCCTACTGCTGGCACCCCAAGCTGCGGATCCTGGTCGGCGGCGAGTGGTGGTGCCAGTGGTGGGAAAAGATCGACTGATCGAGGCGTGACCCAGGACCGCCTCGCTCGTCCCGGACAACGTCACCCGGGCGGGTGATTTCGGCGCGGGTTTCCGCGATGATGCAGCCGTGCGCGCGGAGGATCAGCTCAAGGCCGAGGAGGAGGAGGAGGCCCAGGAGATCGTCCAGGGGCTCCAGGAGGGCCGCGACGACGAGCTCGCCGAGGAGCATGCCGTCGTCGATCTGCCGCTGGCGGCCCGCCACTACAACAACGTGGTCGCCACCATGCGCAGCGTGCTCGAGGGTCGCGGCGTCGACCTCGAGCTGATGGCCGAGATGTCGCGCGACGAGCGCAAGGCGTTCGAGCTGCTGCAGCAGGTGGTGTCGGCGCGCGGCCGGCGCGGTGGCTTCATCTACGCCGAGGGTCGGCTCGAGCGCCTCAACCAGGTCCTGTCCGTGCTGCAGCCCGCGCTGTCGATCGGCAGCACGCCCGAGGTCGAGGAGCTGCGTGGTGATCTCGCGGTCGTCATCGACGAGGTCGAGCACCTGCGCCACATGCTCGCTAGCCTCGAGGCCGTCGAGGAGGAGTTCGACCGGCCGGCCCAGGACAAGGACAGCGACGCCGACAAGGACGACGATGACGACGGCGCCGGCGAGGTCCCCGAGCTCGACGCCCCGCCGCGGCCGTCGACCCTCGCCGCGGGCGCTGCGCTGCCCGACAAGCCGTCGCCACCGACGACGCTCCTCGGGCCGGCGGTGCCCGACGCGCCGCCGCGACCGACGACCCTGACCGGCACCCCGGCCGCGCCCGACCTGGCGGTGCGGCCGACGACGTTGCTCGGCGGCCCCGAGGCCCCCGACTTCGAGCCGCCGCCGTCGACCCTCGGCGACGCCGAGCCCGATCCCGCGGGCCCGGACGCGACCGCCGGCAAGCCGGCCCGTCCGCGCAAGGTCAAGTAGTCGCCGATGCCGTCCGCCGCGCTGCCGCTCGATCTGGCGCCGACGGTGGCGCGCATCCGGCTGCTGGCCGAGGCCGCGCTCCTGGCCCGGCTCAACGCCGGCAGCGGGTTCGCCGACGGTGGCGCGCCCAGCCAGATCCATCTCCACGATCGTGCGGCCAGCGCGCGCCTCGGTCGCGTCGCCATGCGGCCGAGCGAGACCCATCGCAAGGCGGCGGCCGAGGTCGCCGCCGCGCTCGAGGTCGCACCGCCGGCCCCCGCCGACGCGCGGCTCGCGCTGCTGGCGGCGCGCCTGGTCCTGACCCCGGCCGAGCAGGCGCTGGCCGGGCTCGCCGTCGCCCACGCGATCGACGCCGACACTCGCGCCCTGATCCACGCCCTCGCCGGTCGCCGCCGCCCGGCCCTGTACCTCGACCTGATCGCCGAGGTCGACGGCGCGCTCGCCGACGCCGCAGCGCTCGCCGCCGCCACCGCACCGCGCGCCGCCCTGGTCGAGGCTGGGCTGCTCGACGTCAGCGACGACGGCGGCTTCCATCTCGCCGCGACTCGCCGGCTGGTGGCCTGGGTGCTCGCCGACGATCGGCTGCCGGCGCCGCTCGACGACGTGATCACCCTGGGCAGCCCCGATCCGGTCTGGCTGACGCCCGCGCTCGCCACCCTGGCCCAGGAGCTCGCCGCCCGCATCACCGTCGCCGCGGTGCCGGTCGCCATCCTGATCCAGGGCCCGCGCGGCTCCGGTCGACGCGCGCTGGCCGCTGCCATCGCCGGTCACCTCGGCAAGTCGCTGCTCGCCGGCGATCTGCGCGAGCTGTTCGCGCTCGAGGGCAAGGCTCGTGGTTCGCTCGTGCGCGGCTTCCTCACCGAGGTCCGGCTGCGCGACGCGGTCGGGTACCTGGCGGGCGCCGAGTCGCTCGCCGGTGATCGCGACGTCGAGCGGGCGGCGATCGCGGTGCTGCGTCGAGGCCCGTCGCCGCTGGTGATGGCGGCCGGCTCCGGCTCGATCACCAGCCTGCCGCTCGATCGCCCCTTCCACCTGATCAAGATGCCGCGCTGCGATCTCGACGATCGCGAGCGGGCCTGGCGGTCGTCCCTGGCCGCGGTCGGCGCCACCCTCGCGCCCGAGGTCGCCGGCGAGCTGGCCGGGCGCTATGTGCTCGGCGCCGGCGCGATCGCCGAGGTCGCGCGCGAGTCGGCCGGCTTCGCCGCGGCCCGCGGCGGCCTGGTCGATCGGGCGCCGCTCGAGGAGGCCATCAGCCGCCGGCTGTCGATCCGGCTGGGCGCGTTCGGCACGCTGATCGCCCGCAAGGCCCGGTTCGAGGAGATGGTCCTGCCCGAGGACGTGGTCGACACCCTGCGCGACATGATCGCGATGGTCGGCCAGCGCGCCCAGATCCTCGAGCGCTGGGGCTACCAGCGCCACCTCGGCATCGCCCGCGGCGTGTCGTCGTTGTTCTCCGGCGAGCCCGGCACCGGCAAGACCATGGCCGCCAGCGTGGTCGCGTCCGAGCTCGGCCTCGAGCTGATGCGCATCGATCTGTCGCAGGTGGTGTCGAAGTGGGTCGGCGAGACCGAGAAGAACCTGGCCCGGATCTTCGACGAGGCCCAGGACGCCAACGCCATGCTGCTGTTCGACGAGGCCGACGCCCTGTTCGGCAAGCGCACCGAGGTCAAGAGCGCGCAGGACCGCTACGCCAACCTCGAGGTCAACTACATCCTGCAGCGGATGGAGACCTTCGACGGCGTCAGCGTCCTGACCACCAACTTCGAGAGCTCGATCGATCAGGCCCTGCAGCGCCGGCTCAACTTCCGCATCCGCTTCACCGAGCCCGAGGTCGGCGATCGGGCGCTGCTGTGGCAGAAGCTCTTGCCGCCCGAGACCGGGCTGCAGGAGGTCGCGCCCTACACCAGCCTGGCCGAGCGGTTCGAGATGACCGGCGGCTACATCAAGAACGCGATCGTCCGGGCCGCGGTCATCGCCGCCCGCGACCGCCGGGCCATGACCATCGATGACCTGTGGATGGGCGCCCATCACGAGTACACCGAGATGGGCAAGGTCCTCTCGACTCACACCCGGACGTGATAGAGCAGGCCGTCATGAACGCCGACGAGAACCAGCTCAACGCCAGCCGCAAGTCGACCGCGCGCATCCTGTGCCTGGTCGCCGCGCTGTTCGTGGTGGTGCCGTGCCTCGGCCTGCACTGGATGCGCGCGCCGCACCAGGTCGACCTCGGCATGAGCCTGTTGTCGGTCGACGCGTGCGGCGTCACGTCCTCC
>JAYVSF010000355.1:0-12593 GCA_043775605.1 Myxococcales bacterium | reverse complement strand
CGACGGTCCAGTTCCTGATGGACATCATCCCCGACTCGTTCGTCGGCGGCTTCGCCAAGGGCGACCTCCTGCCGGTGCTCTTGCTCGCGATCCTGTTCGGCTTCGCGCTGCAGGGCCTCGGCGAGCGCGGCGCGCCGGTGCTCGACCTCGTCGATCGGCTAGGCAAGGTCGTGTTCGGCATCATCGGCCTGATCATGAAGCTGGCCCCGATCGGCGCGTTCGGCGCGATGGCGTTCACGGTCGGCAAGTTCGGCGTCGGCACCCTGACGTCGCTGGCCGAGCTGATGGCTTGCTTCTACGGCACCTGTCTCCTGTTCGTGCTCGGCGTGCTCGGCCTGGTCGCCCGCGCCCACGGCTTCTCGATCCTGCGGCTGATCCGCTACCTGCGCGAGGAGCTGCTGATCGTCCTCGGGACGTCGTCGTCGGAGTCGGTGCTGCCGCGGCTGATGACCAAGCTCGAGTCGCTGGGCGCGAAGAAGTCCGTGGTCGGCCTGGTCGTCCCGGCCGGCTACTCGTTCAACCTCGACGGCACCGCGATCTACCTGACCATGGGCGCGGTGTTCGTGGCCCAGGCGACCAACACCCCGCTCGACCTCGGCCATCAGCTCGCGCTGCTCGGCATCCTCTTGCTCACGTCGAAGGGCGCGGCCGGCGTCACCGGCAGCGGCTTCATCGTCCTCGCCGCCACCCTGTCGGCGCTCGGCGACGTCCCGGTCACCGGCCTGGTCATCATCTACGGCATCGATCGCTTCATGTCCGAGGCCCGGGCCCTCACCAACGTCGTCGGCAACGCGGTCGGCACGCTGGTCGTCGCGCGCTGGTGCCACGAGCTCGACGACGACGCCCTGCGCAGCGGGCTGGCCGAGGGCCCGACCGCCGAGGAGGCCGCCGAGGCCGCCTGAGCCCGCGCCGCCGACCTGGTCAGGTTGTGCCGACCGGCCGACCCCCGCGCCCGTTGCCAGACCCCTGGCCGGCCCTGACGTGCTCGTCTGTCGACGACCCGGCGAACGCCGGACCTGGCATGAGGCGCGCATGAACGCGCGCCGAGGCCACGGTGCGTTCCGTTCAGCTGCGGGACCGTTTGGGACCAGCGACGTGACCGCGATGGCAAGAAACTACCTACTCGCCGCCGTCGCCACCGCCGCCGTCACCACCTCCGCCGTCGTCACCACCGCCGCCGTCGTCACCACCGCCGCCCTCGTCACTACCACCAACGGCGGCGGCCTCAGCTTCCGCCTCGGCGGCGGCCTCAGCTTCCGCCTCGGCGGCTTCGTCGGACGACTCGTCGTCTTCGTCTTCGTCTTCGTCGACGATCGCCGGACCCGGGAGGTAGCCGTCTTGGTCGCAGGCATCGCAGCCGTTTCCGCTGCAAACGTCACATTCGTGTGTTCCTTCAGGTGGCCACGGCATCAAAATTCCTCCATGCAATCCTGGCCGCCACCCTGTCGGCGCTCGGCGACGTCCGGGTCGCCGGCCTGGTGATCATCTTCGGCATCGATCGTTCCATGTCGGTCCGGCCGTCGTTAACAGGGCGTCGGACGCGTCTGCTACAGTCGCGTCGTGAACGGGTCCGAATCGGCCATCATCCTCGACCTCCGCTCGCTCCCGGAGGCCACGGCATTGCTGCGAGATGTGGCGGTATCGTTGGCAGCGGCGGCCTCGGTCGTTCTCGAGCGCAAGCACGGCCCAGGTGCTGATGACGCGGCCGCGATCGTCCACGGCGAATCGACCCGATCGGCGATGATCGTGCGCCTCGCGATCGGGGACGACGCGCGGCGGACCTACGACGATCCCCAGGAAGCCACCGAAGAGGGCGCCGAAGCGGTCGCGATCCTGGTCGCTCGTCGCGTCCTCGATCGCGTCGTGTTCGCGCGCCTGCCCAAGGGGACGGGTGCCGACTACAAGATGCGAGCGGCGGGACTCCTCGTCGATGACACGTACGAGCGGCTCGAATGCAGCGGCATCGGGGATGGCACCGAGGCCACCGCGACCCGTCTGCGGGAGAAGGTCGACCAGCTCGCCCGGCCTGCGAACCAGCCTCCGGGCTACGCCATCGTGACCAACTTCGTGACCACGCCGGTCGAGATCGCGATCGGGAGCTTTCCGCGATGAACCAGTGGTTCCACGACCCGCGCACGAAGGCGGCCCAGCTCAAGACGCTTGACGCCGAGCGCGCCGAGCGACGGCGCAACCCGATCGCGCGCACGATGTATCGTGAGGCCGCCGAGTTGTTCGGGAGCGTGGCCGTCGGCGTCCCGGCGGATCATCCCAACACACGAAGCGACCTTGCGATCGCAGCGGTGGCCTGCTTCGCGCGCTCCGGCGACTTTGGCGGCGCCGTCGACTTCGCGAACCAGATGCTCGCCCAGTTCGATGCGCTATCCCCGCACGGCCGCTCGGAGCTGGCCCGGCTGGCGGAGGAATACGCGAAGCGGCTGGTCTCGACTGAAGCCACCCCGATGATACCGGCGCTCAAGCGGTTCCCGACGCTGCCCACGGGCCGACGCGCGCAAGATGTCCGGGCGCAGACCAGGGATCGCGCACGGCATCCGGCGTCGAGGTCCCCGTGATCCGCACGGTGCCGACGGGGGACCTCGGTCTCGATGTGCTCCTCGGTGGCGGCTGGCGACTAGTCACCCGCCTGCCCGAGCTCGAATCGACGACGGTGGTGGTGCGCGGCGGCAGCGGCGCTGGCAAGACCCTGATGGGCTTCCAGGTCGCGCTCGAGCTGGCGCGCGCGCTGGGCGGCGACGTCGCCGTCGGTTGCGTGGAGATCCTGCCGAGCGAGTACGTCGCTCAGCTCCAGTCGGCTCGGCCAAGCCTCGATCCCAAGCGCGTCACCCAGCTCCCCGTGCCGCTGGAGAGCGCCGATGGCCCGCGCGTGTTTGTCGGCCTGCTCGCCGATATCGATCCCAACGAGCCAGACCTCGTGGCCAGCCTCGAGATCCTCGTACGCGACGTCGTCGCCGCGGGCGGTAACCCGGTAGCGATCATCGTCGACTCGCTGATCGAAGGCTACGGGGTCGGTTCCTCAGCACCGCGCCTCAACGTCGACGCCGTCATGAAGTTCGCCGCGCAGGGTGGCCACGGCCTCGTCTTCTGCGAAGAAGTCGTCAACGACACACCATCGCCGTGGGTCTTCGCGGCCGACACGGTCCTCGAGGTCGGCGTCGAATCGCGCGAGCGCGGCCGCTGGATCGAGGTCCGCAAGCACCGTTTCGGCCCCTGCACCTCCGGCCGCCACGAACTCGACCTGGTTGGTGAATCACATCCGGAGGTCGCTCCAGCTCCACACGCTTGGCTCACCCGCGCCATCGAGCCGACGCTTGCGACCCACGGGTGGCTGTTCGGAGGTCGTGATGCTGCGCCTGTCCTGGCGATGGCCGGTGTCGTGTCGTGGGAGAACAAGTTGTTGGAGGGGCTGTTCGTCGTCGTCTCCGCGCGCGAAGCGGACGTAGCCCGTGGGATCGCCAACGCGCTCCACCTACAGCAGCGGCTCCGAGGCCGCACGCTCCTGTTCGAACTGGATCCACTGGTTCAGCGCGCCAGCGGAGAGTCCGGCGAGCTGGTCGAAGTGCACAGGGTCCCTACGACGCACGGGGCGTCGCAGGGGCTGCGCACCATGATCGAACGAATCGGCCGCTCACGCGCAGGGGCGCAGGGAGCACCTGACCGGGTGCTCGTCGGCGATGTCGGTCTCGTTCTCGGGGGGCCCGACGCTGCAACGTGGCGTGCGGCGATGAGCGCGCTTGCGTCGGTCATGGTGGAGGCGCGCTGGGGCATCCCCTTGATCGCGTACAACGGCCAAGCATCCACGGACCATGCAGCACATCTGGCAGCGCAGGCCGACATCGCGGTACTCGCAGAGGAGAGTCCTCATACCCGCGGAAGTGTGATTGCCACCTTCTCCCAACGTTGGCCTCGTATGACGGAGACGCACGGGTGGGACCGCCAGACCATCAGCCGCTCACAATTGCAGCTCGATCGGTGGGCACGGGCTCGGGCTCCAGCACCGACACCGCCGACCGCGACGACGTGATCCGTCAGCGGCGCCGGCGGTAGCGCCGGTAGATGGGCTCCCACATGTGGCCGTGGATGCGGGCGGCCAGGACCTCCTCGGCGAGCGGCGCGGCGACGCCGTCGGCGGCGGCCTGGCGGGCGACCGCGGTCGCGACCGCCACGGCGACGGTCCGCAGCTCGCCGACGGGCGGCAGCAGCGGCGCGGTTGGATCGGCGTGCGCGGGTGACAGCGCGGCCAGCGCGCGGGCGGCGGCGGTGAACATCGCGTCGGTGACCCGGCGGGCGCCGGCGGCGAGGACGCCAAGGCCGATGCCGGGGAAGACGTACGAGTTGTTGGTCTGGGTCGTGCCCGGAAACGGGCTGCCGGTGCCGATCAGCGCGCGGCCGTCGGTCCACGCCAGCAGATCGGCAGGCACCGCCTCGGCCCGCGAGGTCGGGTTCGACAGCGGGAAGATCACCGGGCGAGCGCAGCCGGCCGCCATCGCCCGCACCGCGGCCTCCGAGAACGCGCCGGGCTGACCGGACACGCCGATCAGCGCGGTCGGGCGGGCGTGACGGGCGACGTCGACGAGGCCGATCGTGCCCGGCTGCACCAGGTGCCAGCCCTCGACCGCGGCGCGCGGCTGCACGAACGGCGCCTGCGCCGGCCGGACGTCGGCCATGCCCTCGACCAGCAGGCCGTCCTTGTCGACCGCCCAGAACCGGCGACGGGCGACGTCCGCGGGCAGGCCGGCCTCGATCATCGCCCGCAGGATCAGGCTGGCGATGCCGCAGCCGGCCGAGCCGGCGCCGACCAGCGCGATCCGCTGCTCGACCAGCGGCACCCCGGTGACCGCGATCGCGGCCAGGAGCGTGCCGGCGGCCACCGCGGCGGTGCCCTGGATGTCGTCGTTGAAGCTGCACAGCCGGTCGCGGTAGCGATCGAGCAAGCGGCCGGCGTTCTGGTTGGCGAAGTCCTCCCACTGCAACAGCACGTCGGGCCAGCGCCGGGTCACCGCGCCGATGAAGTCGTCGACGAACTGGTCGTACGCGGCGCCCCGCACCCGCGGGCTGCGCCAGCCGACGTACAGCGGATCGGCCAGCCGGTCGGGGTTGTCGGTGCCGACGTCGAGGAGGATCGGCAGCGTGGCCTCGGGGCGGATGCCGGCACAGGCGGTGTACAAGGACAGCTTGCCGATCGGGATGCCCATGCCGCCGGCGCCCTGATCGCCGAGGCCGAGGATGCGCTCGCCGTCGCTGACGACGATCACGCGCACCGGATCGAGCCGGCGGTCGGCCAGGATGTCGGCGATGCGGTGGCGGTTCGGGTAGCCGAGGAACAGGCCGCGCGGCCGCCGCCAGATCTCGCTGAACCGCTGGCAGCCCTCGCCGACCGTCGGGGTGTAGACGATCGGCAGCAGCTCCTCCATGTCGTGGGCGATCAGCGCGTAGAACAGGGTCTCGTTGACGTCCTGGAGGTCGCGCAGAAACGCGTAGCGCTCGAGCGCGTTGTCGCAGGCCCGCAGCGCGCGCAGCCGGCGCTCGACCTGCTGGTCGAGGTCCCCGACGTGCGGCGGCAACAGCCCGTGCAGGCCGAAGGCGTCGCGCTCGTCCTCGGTGAACGCGGTGCCCTTGTTGAAGAGCGGGCGGTTGAGCAGGTCGATGCCGGCGAGATCGAGCTCCAGTGCGTCGTCATCCATGGACCGGCGCAGTATCGGTCATGGACGGGCGCCGCGGCCAGGGGTGGCGCTATCCTCGGCGCAATGCCCGACCTCACGATGTGCCCCGGCGGGGCGTGCCCGCTCCGCCAGCGGTGCTACCGGTACCGCGCGGTGTTCGGCGGTCGCCAGGACTTCTTCGGCGCGCCGCCGTTCGACGCCGTGGCCGGCACCTGCGACGAGCTCTGGGACGTCGCGCGGCTCGACCCGACCGACGACGCGATCCGCACCCGGGCCTACCACCTCTGGCTGGCGGCCGGGCGACCCGACGGTGACGCCGATCGGTACTGGCACGCCGCCGCTGCCGAGCTCACCGGCGCCGCGGCGCGCGAGCTGCGCACCGATCTGCCGTAGCGGGCCCTGGCGAGCGCGCAACCATGACTCTCGATCACCGGTCCCGTCGGTCTCCAAGCGGACGACCTGCCAGGGCCTTCGCGGCCGCAGCCGCGACCAGACCGGCGACACCTTCGCCGACGAGATCCTCACCCTCCTCCCCGAACTCCAGGCCCTCGCCGACCGCTCGACCTCGGCGCCCTGATCTACGACTCCGCGGAATCTTCGCGCCGCGCGACGAGGGGCGGGACGGGTGAGTGGGCGGCGGCGCCGGTCCGTCAGCCAGCGCGCCGCGGCCGACCGGCGACCAGCCTGATCAGCGCGCCGACGCTCTGGTGCGCCTCGATGGGATGCCGCAGGGGACGCTCGGGCTCGACCCGATAGCGGTTGCGGCGGCCGTCTCGCTCCTTGGTCAGGTAACCCTCGCCCTGGAGCTCGGCGAGGATGCGCTGGACCGCGCGCTCGGTGATCCCGACCTTGTCGCTCAGCTCGCGGATGGTCAGCTCCGGGTCAGCCGCCACGCACAGCAAGACGTGGGCGTGGTTCGACAGGAAGGTCCAGGTCGAGGTCGCCGCGGGCACCGCTTTCACCATCGCCTGGAGGCTACCATGAATAACGACCGCAAATACATGACAGTTGTAACATGTATTCATAGACATGAAACGTGAAGCGCGCTATGGCACGGGGATGGCGACCTATCAGCAGACTCCGAATGGCGACAAGCGCGTGACCCTGATCCCCGGCGATGGCATCGGCCCGGAGGTCACGAGCGCGACCCGGCGGGTGCTCGAGGCCGCCGGCGCGCCGATCTCCTGGGACGTGCGCGACGCCGGCGCTGCGGTGTTTCGGCGCGGCCTGATGACCGGCGTCCCGGAGGAGACGATCGCGTCGTTGCGGGCGAATCGCGTCGCGATCAAGGGGCCTCTCGAGACGCCGATCGGCTTCGGCGAGAAGAGCGCCAACGTCACCCTCCGCAAGCTGTTCGAGACCTACGGCAACCTGCGGCCGATCCGCGAGCTGCCCGGGGTCCCCACGCCGTTCAGCGGGCGCGGCATCGACCTCGTCGTCGTGCGCGAGAACGTCGAGGATCTGTACGCCGGCATCGAGCACCAGCAGACCCCAGGCGTCGCGCAGTGCCTCAAGCTGATGAGCCGCAAGGGCTGCGAGAAGATCGTGCGGCTGGCCTTCGAGGTCGCGATCGCCGAGGGCCGCAAGAGCGTGACCTGCGCGACCAAGGCCAACATCATGAAGCTCACCGAGGGGCTCCTCAAGCGGACCTTCGAGGAGGTGGCCAAGGAGTACCCGACCATCGAGGCGCGGACGATCCTCATCGACGCCTGCGCCCACCAGCTGGTGCGGACGCCCGAGGCGTTCGAGGTCATCGTGACCTCCAACATGAACGGCGACATCCTCTCGGACCTCACGTCGGGGCTGGTCGGCGGCCTCGGCTTCGCGCCGGGCGCCAACGTCGGCGCCGAGGTCAGCATCTTCGAGGCGGTCCACGGCAGCGCGCCGCTCATCGCCGGCAAGGACCTCGCCAACCCGAGCGCGGTGATCCTCTCGGCGGTGATGCTGCTGCGCCACCTCGACGAGCCGACCCTCGCGCTGCGGGTCGAGAACGCGTTGCTCGCGACCCTCGAGCAAGGCGTGCGCACCGGCGACGTCGATGGCCCGCAAGCGGCGGTCGGCACCCAGCGGTTCGCCGACGAGGTCATCGCTCGCCTCGGCCAGGGGCCGTCGCGGCTCGCGGCGCGGGAGCAGCGCGCTCGGCGGGCGCCGCAGCCGATCATCGACGCCCCGGCACCGGCGGCGCGGCGCACCGTCGGCGCCGACGTCTTCATCGAGTCCACCGTCTCACCGGCAGCGCTCGGCCCGGCCGTCGCGGCGCTGGTGGAGGGATCGCCGGTGCGCCTGAAGATGATCTCGAACCGCGGCACGGTGGTCTATCCCGACAACGGCGCCTTCACCGACTGCGTCGACCACCATCGCTGCCGGTTCAAGCTGCGCGACCTCAAGCGCGAGCTCACGACCCCGATGCTCCTGGACCTCCTCGCGCACATCGGCGCTCAGTACCGGTTCATGCACGTCGAGACGCTGCAGGAGATCGATGGGGCGCGTGGCTACACGCTCGCGCAGGGCGAGGACGACGCGCCCCTGACCTAGCGCGGGTTAGCGCGGGCTACCGCTTGCCGACCGCGACCGGGAGCGGGTCCGGGGCCGGGAGCGGTCGCGGCTCGTCGCGCCACTCGGCGACCAGCCGCTCGGCGCGCTTGCGGTAGCCGGGCCGCGCGAGCCAGCGCTCGATCACGACGCCGCGCCGCAGGGTCAGGTAGTCCGAGAGCTGGTGACCGACCCCGACCAGCTCGGCCAGCGAGCGGACGTCGCCGTACGGCCCGCTGACCAGCGGCAGCTCGCGGGTCGGGAACGGCGGCACCGGCACCGGCCGCCGACCGCGCGCGGTCTCGAGGATCCGCATCCACAACGACAGCCAGCCGAGGATCTTCTTGCCCTCGAGCGTGCCGCTGTGCAGCCGCACCTCGATCGTGCCGTAGCGACCGAACAGGTTCGACGGGTTGACCGCGAGGTAGCGCCGGCGCGCGCCGTAGAAGCAGCGCTCCCAGCGGGCCAGCGTGCCGAGGGTCCGCAGCCGGGGCAGTACCGAGCGGACCGGGCGGCAGAACCGGTTGCGACTGCGCGACGGCGCGACCAGCGTGTACAGCGCCGGCTCGAACGCGGCCGCCAGGGTCATCAGCCGGTCGAGCGTGCGGGCCGTGGCCTTCCAGCCGAGGTGGATGTGGGTGCCCGTGCGGCGATTGACGATCAGCCCGTGGCGGGCCGCGAACTCGTCGAGCGCGCGACAGACCTCGAGCACCTCGTAGAAGCCGGCCGCGCCCGCCAGCACCCGGCTGGTGACCTCCCAGCCGCACGAGCCGTCCCACTTCACGTTCCACACCGCGTGGTTCGGGCGCTTCCGCAGATCGAGCTGCGGCTTCTTCGCGCGTCGTCGGGTCGGGATGGCGTCGAGCAGGCCCTGGGCCAGCGTCATCCAGTCGGCCGGCGGCTGACCGTCGAAGTCGGCGCGGGTGAGCTCGAACTCGATGCCGAAGGTCTGGGCCGGCTGCAGGTCGAAGCCCGCGACCTCGTCGAAGCCGGGCAACGACGGGATATGCTCGAACGGCGCGATCACGAACTCGTGGGTGCGCCGCGACCCCACCGGGATGTAGCGGCTCGGCCGGTCGTCGTCGATCGTGCCGAAGTACGATCGCGGCGAGATCAGCAGGTCGCCGTGGACGTCGAGGTTGTCGACGAAGTCGACCAGGCGGAAGTGGGTCTTGGTCGCGGTCCGGCGGGCGGCGCGGCCGACCATCTGGGCGAACAGGATCTTGCTCAGCGTCGGCCGGGTCAGGAACACCGTCTCGATCGCGGGGATGTCGACGCCGTGGGTCATCATCGCCACGTTGACCAGCACCGCCAGCTCGCCGCTGCGGAAGCGCGCGACCCGGCGGCGTTGATCGTCGGGCCGCAGCTCCGAGTGGATCGCATCGGCGGCCACGCCGCGCTCGCGCAGCAGCTCAGTCAGGATCTCGGCGTGCTCGATGTCGCACGCGAACATCAAGGTCTTGCCGAAGCGGGCCTGACCGTCGACGAAGGTGCGGACGATGCAGCGGTTGCGGTCCCGGCTGGTGGCCAGTTCGGACAGCGAGCTGCGCAGGAAGTCGCCGTTGGCGCCGCTGCGGGCCGGCGCCCAGCGCACGCCGGTGCGGACCGGCTCCTCGTTGATGTGGCGGGCGAGGACGTCCATCGCCACCAGCGTCGGGTAGTCGTAGGCCCGGCCGATCTGGGTGAAGCGGGTGTCGTTGCGCGGCGTCGCGGTCAGGCCGAGGAAGCGCGCCGTGCCCTGGTAGCGCTGGTGGAGGTCGCGGTACGCGCGCTTACCCTCGCCCCAGTGCGACTCATCGATCACGACCACGTCGAAGTGGGCGTCGCGTAGCTCGGCGTGCTGGCGGCTGCGCCAGGTGTGAATCGTGGTGTAGACGACGTCGCGATCGAGGCGCTCCTCAAGCGGCTGCAGCGCCTGGCGGCCGGCGACCCCGAGGAAGCCGATCCGAGCCCGCGCGCCGTCGTGACGCCGGCACAGGTCGGCGGCGGCCTGGGCCAGGAGCCACCAGTCCTTGGTCACCCACAGCACGCGGCAGCCGCGCGGCACGGCGTGCTGCCAGATCCAGTCGTTGGCGATGCGGGTCTTGCCGCCGCCGGTGGCGACGGTGATGCGGTAGCTGCGGCCGGGCGGGCTCGCGCTCAGCACGCGTTCGAGGTCGCCGATCAGCTCGCGCTGGTAGCCGCGGGCCGGCTGGGCGGCGGCCTCGGGATCGAAGTCGAAGGACGCGGCCGGCAACCCGGCCGGCACCGGCTCCTCGGCCTCATCATCGTCCTCGGTGAACGTCGCCCCGTCGGGCGCGAGCGCGACCGTCCGGACCAGCAACTCGGCGGCGATGGCGCGGGCCGAGGGCCGCGGCCGGCCGCCCAGCATCGTCGCCAGCCGGTTCCAGCTCCCGCGCGACAGCCCGCGCCGCGCGCCGACCACCGCCGCCAGATCCCCGCCGCTCGCGCCGGCGATGGCGGCGACCAGCGCGCTCGCGTCACCGTCGGTGCTGGCCCCCAGCCCGACCGCCAGGCGCCGGAGCGCCTCGATGCCGTGAGCGCCTTCGACCTGCCTGAGGACGTGATGGATGGGTGCCATGTTCCGTTGGGGACCTCCTGGTGATCGGACGCACACGCGGCCGTATGTATTCAACGGACTTGCCAATGACCGGTCGCGCCCTGCGGATCTACATCGCCACCGACGGGGACCTCGGCAGCAATGCTGGCCAGATCATCCTCGAGGGCGACGACGGCCAGCTCGCCGCGCTGGTCCGGCGCGACGACTACCGGGCGGTCATCATCAAGGCCGCGCACGTGGTGCACGGCCTGCGGACCACTCAGTTCTCGACCGGCGAGGCCGTGATGGCCCGGATCGCGCAACTGCAGGCGGTCCGCAAGGAACTCGGCCTCTAGCCGCCGACGCAATGGAGGTGGCGAGGGCCCACCTCCGTCGAAGGTCAGGCCAGGCCAGCCTGCTGAGCGACCTCGGCGGCGAAGTCGTTCTTCTTCTTCTCGAGACCCTCGCCCAGTTCGAACCGGACGAAGCGGCGGATCTTGATGTTCTCGCCGATCCGGGCCACGAGCTCCTGCAGGGTCTGCTCGATGGTCTTGTCCTGGTTCTTCACGAAGGGCTGATCGAGGAGGCAGATCTCCTTCATCCACTTCGCGATCTGGCCCTCGACCATCTTGGTCAGGAACTGCTCGGGCTTGCCCGACTCCTTGGCCTTCGCCATCAGCACGTCGCGCTCGCGGGCGATCGCGTCGGCGTCGACGTCCTCCTTGCGGACGTAGAGCGGGTTCATCGCCGCGATCTGCATCGCGACGTCGCGGGTGAAGCCGATGAAGTCCTCGTTGCGAGCGACGAAGTCGGTCTCGCAGTTGATCTCCACGAGGACGCCGATGCGGCCGCCCGCGTGGATGTACGACACCACTGCGCCCTCGGTGGCCTCGCGGCCGGCCTTCTTGGCCGCCTTGGCCAGGCCCTTCTTGCGCAGGTAGTCGATCGCCTTCTCGACGTCGGCGTCGGCCTCGACCAGCGCCTTCTTGCAATCGGCCATGCCGGCGCCGGTGCGCTCGCGAATGTCCTTGATCATGCTCGTGGTGACTTCAGCCATGACGGTCTCCTGATAGACATACGGCGGGCCTCTGCCCGCCGGTGACTCGACGAGCAACTGCCCGCCAGACGAAACGTGGCAGGGATGGGCTACTGAGGCTGATCCGGCGAGGCCGAGGCCTCGGGATCGAGCATCTGGCCGCGCGACGCCATCTCGACCCGGGGGCCGTCGCCGCCCGAGGACACGTGGATGACGCGTTCGTCGTTGTCCTCGCGCTGGCCGCGGGTGTGGGCCCGCTCCTTCCAGACCTTGGCGCCGATGACGCACGCGTCGGCGATCCGGCTGGTGAACAGCTTGATCGCGCGGATGGCGTCGTCGTTGCCGGGGATGATGTGGTCGATGCGGTCGGGATCACAGTTGGTGTCGACCACCGCGACCACCGGCAGCTCGAGCTTGCGGGCCTCGTCGACCGCGATGTGCTCCTTGGCCGGATCGATCACGAACACCATGCCGGGCAGCTTGTTCATGCCCTTGATGCCGCCGAGCGACTTCATGAGCTTGATGCGGTCGCGGCCGATCATGACCTGCTCGCGCTTGGTCAGCGCGAACAGGGTGCCGTCTTCTTCCATCTTCTCGAGGCTGCGCAGGCGATCGAGCGAGCCCTTGACGGTCTTGAAGTTGGTCAGTGTTCCACCGAGCCAGCGCTGGGTGACGTAGTGCTGCCCCGAGCGGGTCGCCTCTTCCACGATCACGTCCTGCGCCTGCTTCTTGGTGCCGACGAACAGGACGGTCTCGCCACGCGAGGTCGAGTCGACGACGGCCTGGTAGGCCGCGCGGAACAGCTTGA
>JAYVSF010000354.1:0-1711 GCA_043775605.1 Myxococcales bacterium | reverse complement strand
AGGAGCGGATCGAGAACGCGATCAAGAAGGCGAGCGGGCAAGGCGCCGCCGACTACGAGGTCCTGATCTACGAGGGCTACGGCCCGCACGGGATCCCGCTCCTGGTCGAGGCTGCCACCGACAACGTGGTGCGGACGGTCGCCAACGTCCGCCACGCCTTCAAGGCCCACGGCGGCAACATGGGCGCGACCGGCAGCGTCTCGCGCATGTTCCAGCACCAGGGCGTGTTCCGGCTCGATCCCGCCGGCATCGACCGCGACGGGCTCGAGCTCGACCTGATCGATCACGGCCTGGTCGCGCTCGAGGACGGCGAGGGCGACAAGGGCGAGAAGCTCCTGATGGCGCGCTGCGCGTTCGGCGACTTCGGCACCATGGCCGCCGCGCTCGAGAGCCGCGGGCTGCCGCCGGTGTCAACCGCGTTCGAGTACGTCGCCGAGACGCTGACCGAGCTGGCCGACGACAAGACCGACGAGGTCCTGAAGTTGATCGCGACGCTCGAGGGCGACGACGACGTGCAGAACGTCTACAGCAACCTGGCCTGAGCCGGCTGCCGCGGGCGGGAGGCGACCGCGGAGACCACCACGCGACACGCAACGATCGACCGGGTCCATGGTGGGATCCGGCCGCCGACTGCGCGGATATCGGCAGGAGGCACGATGAAGACCCACATCCATCACCTGGCCTGCGCGATCCTGCTGGCCGCGTGCGGCGATGACGGCCCCGGCGCCGACGTCGACATCTGGAAGTAGCGATTGACAGCGACACGATCCCACGACGAGATGAGTCGATGGCTCCGGCACCCTGGCACCAGCTCGAGGAACTCTTCCATGAGCTGGGGGCGATCGCTGAGCCCGAGCGCAGCCGTCAGCTCGCCGTCCGGTGCGGCGACGACGACGAGCTGCGCCGAGAGGTGGTCGCGCTGTTGGCCAGCGCCGACGCCGAGGGCGACACCGACACCCAGATCGACGCGATCGTCGGCGCCGCCGCCGAGCAGCTCGCGCGCGACAAGCAGACCGCCAACGTCGGCAAGCGGCTGGGTCCGTACCGGCTGGTGTCGCTGCTCGGCGCCGGCGGGATGGGCGCGGTCTACCTGGCCGAGCGCGATGACGCCGAGTTCGCCCGCCAGGTCGCGATCAAGATCGTGCTGCACGCGACCGGCTCGCCGCAGGCGGTGGCGCGCTTCAAGGACGAGCGCCAGATCCTCGCCGCGCTCGATCATCCCAACATCGTCCGCCTGCTCGACGGTGGCAGCACCGAGGACGACCTACCCTACCTGGTGATGGAGCTGGTCGACGGCCAGCCGATCACCGGCTACGCCCGCGCCCACGCGCTGCCGGTCCGCGCCCGGGTCGAGCTCATCCGCGACGTGTGCGCTGCGATCCAGTACGCGCACCAGCACCTGATCGTCCACCGCGACATCAAGCCCAGCAACATCCTCGTCGACGCGACCGGCGCGCCGAAGCTGCTCGACTTCGGCGTCGCCACCCTGCTCGCCCCGCTTGCCGGCTTCGAGCGCCAGGGCGCGACCCGCACCGGCGTCGCCCCGTTCACCCCCGAGTACGCCAGCCCCGAGCAGGCCAAGGGCGAGGCGGTGACGACCGCGACCGACGTGTACTCGCTCGGCGCGGTCTTCTACGAGCTGCTCACCGACGAACCACCGCACCGCGCGACCGGCAGCCTGCTCGACATGATCCGGGTCATCTGCGAGGTC
>JAYVSF010000353.1:0-6828 GCA_043775605.1 Myxococcales bacterium | reverse complement strand
ATGCGGTACTTGAGCGCGACCAGCTCGCTGGTGTTGTCGGCCAGCTCGACCTGCCGCTCGAGGTTGCCGAGCAGGTCGTACCAGCGCTCGCCCTGCCCGAGCAGGCGGTCGAGCGACTGGATCGCGGGCAGCTCGTTGGCGTCGAGATCGAGGACGGCCTGGTAGGTCTCGATCGCCTTGCCGACGTCCTTGAGCTCGCGGTCGTAGACCTGGCCCAGCACGTACAGCATCCGCTTCTTGTCGGCGGGGTCGGACGCGAGATCGGCCTTCTTGGCGTAGACGTCCTTGAGCGGCTCCCAGCGCTCGAGGCGGACGTACAGCCGCTCGAGCGCGTCCATCGCGGTCATGTCGGTGTCGTCGATCGCCAGGACCTGGCGATAGGTAAGGACGGCGGCGTCGTTGTCGCTGAGGACGTCCTCCTCGAGCTGGGCGGCGCGGTACAGGAGCTTCTTGCGCTCGCCGAGATCGAGCAGGATGTCGCTCTTGCGCTTGAGCGCCTTCACCAGCGCCGGGCCGTCGCCGTTGCGCTCGTGGATCGCCTGGATCGCGCTGGCGGCCTCGACCGAGCCGGGCGCGACCGCGAGCACGCGATCGTAGGTGGCGACCGCGGCCGGGTCGTCGTCGAGCTGCAGCTCGTGCAGCTGGGCCTGCTTGAACAGCAGGGCGACCTTGAGATCCTCGTCGGGCGAGGTCTTGACCACGCCGTCGTACAGCTCGACGAGGTCCTTCCAGCGATCCTGGGTCCGGGCCAGGCGCTCGAGCTGACCCTGGGTCGTCTCGTTGCGCGGATCGTCCTTGAGGGCGCGGGCGTAGGTGTCGAACGCGGAGCCGAGGTTGCCGCCGCCGAGCTCGTGCAGCTCGCCGATGCGGTGCAGCAGCTCGTTCTTGGCGACCGGATCGTAGGCGTGGCGGGCCTGGATCTCGTGGACGCCGATCTGCTTCTGCCAGTCGCCGCTGGCCTGGTAGATCGGCTCGAGGATCGTGGCGATCGGCAGCTCGTGCTCGCCGTGCTTGATCAGCCGCTCGAGCGCGACCGTCGCCGGCTGGTTGGTCGCGTCCAGCTCGAGCACCTGGCGGTAGGTGTCGATGGCCTGGGCGACCTCGTGCAGGTGGGTCTCGCGCAGGTCGGCGAGCCGGACCAGCAGCTCGACCCGATCGCGATCGGTCTCGGCCAGGACCAGCTGGCGGCCGAGGTTGTCGCCGAGGTCCTGCCAGTGCGAGCCACCGACGTACAGCCGGTCGAGGGCGCGCAGGGCCGGCAGGTTGTCGGCGTCCTGGGCCAGGATCTCGTTGTAGGCGCGGATCGCCTCGGCCGGCTGGCTCAGCATCTCCTCGTGGATCGAGGCGATGCGGAACAGGATCGGCAGGCGCTGGGCCGCGTCGTCGACGATCTCGGCCTTGCGGCGGTAGACCTCGAGCAGGTCGCCGTACTTCTCGTCGCGGGCGAAGATGCCCTCGAGCGCGCCGAGCGCGTCGGCGTCGTCGGGGACGATCGCCAGGGCTCGGCGGAAGAACTCGACGGCCTTGTCGGTCTGGCCCAGCCGGTCCTCGCTCGCGCGCGCGACCTTGGTGGCCAGCTCGTGGGCCAGGCTCGGCTCGAGCTCGGACTTGCCGGCCGCGAGCGAGCTCTCGAACAGGGCGGTCAGCCGCGGCCAGCCGTTCTTGACGTGGTCGGCCAGCTCCTCGAGCTCCTTGCGGGCGGTCTCGACCCCCGGGTCCTCCTGGAAGCAGCGGGCGTAGGCCGCGAACGCGCGCTCGGGATCGCCGAGCTTGGTCTTCTCCAGCTCGCCGATGCGCAGCAGGAGGCTGACCCGACGCAGCTCGTCGTCGGTGGCCGCCGCGACCTGGATCTCGTGGACGTCGACGAGGGGCCGCCAGGCGCCGAGCTGCTCGTAGATCGGCTCGAGGATCGCGGCCGCGGTCAGCTTGTGCGCGGGGTCGCCGAGCCGGGCCTCGAGCCGGGCCCGGGCGCCGGCGTGGGTCGGCTCGAGATCAAGGATGTCGCGGTAGACGTCGATCGCGCCGGCGACGTCGGCCAGGCGCTGCTCGCGCAGCTGGGCCAGCCGGAACTTGAACTCGACGTGGCCGGCCTTGTCGTCGTCGGGGCCGACGATCGTGATCTGGCGCGACAGGATGTCGGCCAGCTCGGACCACTGCTGGTTGCGCAGGTACACGCGGTCGAGCGACCGCAGGGCCCGGGCGTCGTCGCCGACGGCGTCGAGGATGCCCTTGTAGGCGGTGACCGCCCGGGCGTCGTCCTTGACCTCGTCCTCGTAGAGCTGGCCGATCTTGGCCTGGATGTCGACGCGCTGGTCGACGTCCGACGACAGGTCGAGCTTCTTCTCGTAGATGTCGAGCAGGGCCTGGAACTCGCCCTTGCCCAGGTACAGCCGCTCGAGCGCGTCGAGCGCGTCCTGGTTGGACGGATCGATTTCGATGATCTGGCGGTTGAGCTCGAGCGCACGGTCGTGCTGGGCCAGCTCGCGCTCGAGCGCGGCTGCCATCACCGACATCAGCGGCAGCGCGTCGAGCGCCCCGGCGGCGCTTGCGCCGCCGACGATCGTGAACTTCGGCAACGAGGCGTCGTAGGCGGCGACCAGCTCGGGCCAGGCCCCGGTCTCCTTGGCCAGCCGCTCGAGCTCGGCCCGGATCCACTCGGCCTGGTGATCCTCGGCGTGGGCCTTGAGCCACCAGCCGAACGCCGCGCCCTTGTCGCGCAGCTTCTCCTCGTTGAACTCGGCCAGGCGCTTGAGCCGCTCCTGACGCAGCACCGCATCGGTGGTGGCGCCGAGCTGGATCTCGTAAACGCTCACCAGCTTCTTGGGATCGCGCCCCGCCTCGTACAGCGGGATCAGGGCCTCGGCCGCCGCCAGGTTGGTGGCGTCGAGCGACAGCACCTTCTCGAACGCGCGCATCGCGCGGTCGGGCTTGGCCAGCTCGTCGCGATAGAGCTCGGCGATCTTGCTGGCCAGGGTCAGCCGGTGCAGCTCGGGGCCGACCTCGACCTCGCGCTCGAGCACGCGCACGTACTCCTCGAGCTTGCCGCGGGTGCGGTAGAAGTCCTCGAGATCGGGCCAGCGGGCCTCGGTGATGTAGAGCTTCTTGAGCGCGTCCTGGGCCCGGCGGTTCTCCTTGTCGACGTGGAGCAGCCGCTGCCAGGCGTCGATCGCCTTGGCCGAGTCCTCGACCTTCTCGGTGTAGAGCAGGCCGAGGCGCTGGAGCGCGTCGATCCGGATCTTGTCGTCGGGCGCGCTGTCGGCCTGGCGCGACGCGATGTCGGCCAGCTTGGCCCAGTCCTTGTTGCGCTCGTAGAGCTTGGACAGCTCGACCAGGGCCTCGTCGTGGGTCGGCTCGACCAGCAGGACCTTCTCCCACCAGTACGTGCAGATCTCGGGCTTCTTGACCTTGGTCGCGGCCATGCGCGCGACCTCGATCGTCAGCTCGGCGACCTTGTCGGCGGGAGCTCGCGCGATCTCGTTCTCCCGCAGCTTGATCAGCTTCTCCCAGTCGCGGCGCTTCTCGTAGACCGAGAGCAGGTGCTCGACGGCCTGGTGATTGTTGGGATCGAGCTCGAGGACCTTCTCGAACGCCTTGATCGCCTCGGCCTGGTTGGAGAACCGGTCGAGGTAGAGGTTGGCGACCTGAAGGTAGAGCCCGGCCTTGTCGTCTCCGACCGCGAGCTTCTCGGCCCGGTCGGTGAGCAGCTTGACCAGATCCGGCCAGCGCTTCTTGCCGTCGTAGATGGCGGCGAGGTGCTCGTAGGCGTCGGCGTGCGGCTCGTGCGTGAGCGACGCGGCCCACGCCGCCATCGCCTGGTTCTCGTTGCCGAGCTTGCCGTACGCGACGCCGAGATCGCGCTGGACCGCGGCCTTCTCGGCGGGGCTGTGCGCGGCCTTGGCGTCCTCGTCCTTGAGGGCGTCCACGAGCGGCTGCCAGGTGCCGGCCGCGCTGAGCACGCGGGCCAGCTCGCGCCGGGGCGCGACCTCGCCGGGATGCTTGGCGACCGCGTCCTTCCACGACGCGACGTTGTCAGCGGTCCGGGCGGCGGCCATCGCGGCCGCGAGCGCGGGATCCTCGGCGGCGACCGCCACCGGTGCCGCCACGGCTACGGCTACGGGTGCCGCCACGGTCACGGGTGCCGCCACGGTCACGGGTGCCGCCACCGCCACGGGCTCCGGTGCCGCCACGGTCACGGGCTCCGGTGCCGCCACGGTCACAGGCTCGGGTGCGGCCACGGTCACAGGCTCGGGTGCGGCCACAGCCACGGGCTCCGGTGCAGCCACGGGCTCTGGTGCAACCTCGGGCTCCGCCGCGGACACGGGGATGCCCTCGACCACCGTCGACTCGGCATCGGGCTCGGCCGCGGTCATCTCGATCTCGGGTCCGGACTCGATCTCGGGCTCAGCCCGGATCTCGGGCACAGCCTCGACCGCCGGCTCGGGCGCAGCCTCGACCACCGGCGCAGGCGCGGCCTCGACCACCGGCGCAGGCGCAGGCGCAGCCTCGACCACGGCCTCGACCACCGGCGCGGGCGGCGGCGTGGTGACCGACTCGGCGGCGGCGTTCTTGCCCTTGCCCTTGCGGCCGCCCTTACCCTTCTTCTCGCCGTTGCCGTTGGCCACGGCCTCGACCGGGGCCTCGACCGGGGCCGCGATCGGCGCCGCGACGACGGCCTTGGGCGCCTCGCCGGCGATCTCGGCCAGGGACGGCGCCACGACCACCGACGGGCCGATGTCATCGACCAGCCCCTCGGCGGCCGCGAAGTCGACCAGGTCGGGTGCGTTCGGCTCGATCTCGTTCACGATCGCGAAGTAGCGACGCGCGCGATCGATGTCGCCGAGCTCCTTCCACCAGACCATGCCGGCCAGGGTCGCCACGAACAGGCGATCCTGATCGTCGACGAGGTGCGCGAGCACGGCCTCGGCCCGCTCGGCCAGGGTCTTCCACTCCCCGCGCGCGCCCAGCACCTGCTTGAGCAGGGCGAACGCCGCCGGGATCGACCGCATCACCGCGACGCCGTTGGCGCCGGCGTCGGCCAGCGCGCGGTGAAAGAACACCGCCGCCCGCTCGCGATCCTTGAACCGCTGGATCCAGACCAGCGCGAACGCGCGGGCCCGCTCGATCTGCTCGGCCCGGTCGCCGCCGGCGGCGATGCGGCGGTCGTGGTGACCGGCAAGCTCGTCCCAGCGGGTGCCGGCGGCGAGCAGGGACTCGTACATGCCGTTGGCGCTCGGCTCGTCGAGCTCGTAGTCGAACACCCGGCGGAGGATCTGCTCGTAGCGCGCGTCGTCAGGCGCCTCGATCCGCATGATGCGGGCGGCCCGGAGCAGCATGCGCGCCGCGGTCCCGGCCTCGTCCTGCTTGTCGGCCTCCTCGGTCAGGCGCTCGACCTCGTCCTGCCAGAACTCGGGCTCGTAGTTGAGCGCGGCCAGCGCGTCCTTGACCCGGACCGCGCTCGGCGTGCGCTCGAGCGCGCGCTCGAGGACGGCCTGGGCCTTCTTCTTCTGGCCGCTGTCGAGCAGCGCCTCGCCGACGATCCCCGCGAGCTCGCGCCCGGCGGCCGGGCTCTTCAGCTCCATCTCGCCGAGCTTGGCCACCATCTCCTGGCGGCCCATCTCGCCGTAGATCTCTCGCGCGCGCGACAGCGCCTTGAGGTTGTCCGGGTGGAGCTTCCAGGCCCGCTGGTACAGACCCAGCGAACGCTCCCGCTCGGGGACGACGTCCTCGGTGAGGCGCGCGAGCTCGTACAGGCGCTCGGATTGCTCCGGCTTGGCGCCGGCCTGTTCGAGCTCCTTCTCGAGCTCATCGATGGCAATGACCCAATCGCGCGAGCGACGGAGGCGGTCCCGGAGCAGCATGCGCGTGTCCATCTGCGGTCTATCCTCCCGCAATCGCTAGGAAACCCCGACCCAACCCGACCCGAAGCTTATATCACGGTGACGCGGCACGGTTCACCCGCCCCCGGCGCCAAATCGTGCGGGCGCCTTCGGATCTTGCGAGCCGAGTCCCTGCACGACCGCCGTGAGCGTGGCCGTGGTCGCGTTCACGTCGACGAACGATCCAGTCTCAGCCGCCCGACGGGGGCGCGGTGGGAGGAGGCTGGAGCTTGGCCATGATCTCGTACTTCTTCTTCTGGGCGATGGCCTTGAACGTCGCCTGCGAGGGCCCGGCGACCTTCAGGTAGTCGTCGAAGTCCTTCTCGGCGCTCTTGAGCTCGCCCCGGCGGAAGTACGCCATGCCGCGCTGGAACCGGCTGCGGAAGGCGTCCTTGTTGAGCTCGATGGCCTTGCCGAACGAGTCGATCGCCTTGCCGTCGTCGCCCTTGTCGAAGTAGGCCATGCCGAGGGCCTCGAGCAGCTCGGACTTGTCCTCGTTGCCCTTGACGTACTCGATGCCCTGGGCCGCGACCTGGATCGCCTGCTCGGTGTAGTCCCACTGCCGGTACAGGTTGACCAGCGCGATGTACGGGGCCTGGAACCGCGGGTACGCGGTGATCGCGCGGGTGAAGGCCTCGGCCGCCTCGTGCGGCTTGCCCTGGTTCAGGTAGATCTTGGCCAGGTAGTAGTGGGCGTTGTAGAGCCGCGGGTTGCCCTTCACGGCCAGCTCGAGGTGCGTGGTCGCCTGGTCGAAGTTGACGGCGTGGAGGTCGGGGTTGACGTCCTCGACCTTTTTCTGCGTGCGGGCGGCCTCGTCGGTGCGGGCCTTGTCGACGGCGGCCTCGTACAGGCAGGCGCCGAGCCGCAGGCGGTACATCACGTCGTTGCCCTTGAGCTGGACGGCGTTGGAGTAGGCGTTGGCCGCCTCGGTCCAGTTCTTCTTGCCGCGATA
>JAYVSF010000352.1:0-6453 GCA_043775605.1 Myxococcales bacterium | reverse complement strand
CGGCGGGGCCTGCGGGGCCTTGCGCGCCGGCGGCACCGGCAGCGCCAGCGAGGCCCTCAAGACCCTGAAGCCCCTGCGCGCCGGCGGCACCGGCAGCGCCAGCGAGGCCCTGAAGACCCTGAAGCCCCTGCGCGCCCGCGGCACCGACGGCACCGGCAGGACCCTGCGCGCCCGCGGCACCGACGGCACCGACCGCGCCGGCAGGACCCGCAGGACCGACAGGACCCGCAGGACCGACGGCACCCGCCGGGCCGATCGGCCCGATGGGCCCCACGGGACCCGCAGGCCCGATCGCGCCGTTGACGCCAGCCGGACCGGCCGGCCCGATGGCCCCCGCCGGCCCGACAGGACCGACGAGGCCCGTCGGATCGCCGACCCAGTGGCCCTGATCGTCGATCACCAGCGCGCCGCCGACCGACACCGAGCCGGGGTGGATGTCACCGACGACGTCGCCGGCGACCATCGCGTACGGCACGCTCAGCAGCTCCTCGCGCGGCGTCATCTCCGGATCGGCGGCGACCTTGATGCCGAGGTAGACCGGCGCGCCATCGAACGCGGGCAGGGCGGCGGTGTCGCCGAGCGCGGCCACGAAGTAGCCGTCGTCGAACGCCACCTCGTGGCTCTCGGTCCAGCGCGCGACGCCGCCGGTCGGCAGGTCGTAGAGCGCGAACACCATCGTCCGGGTTCCGGACACCGGCCGGCCGATCGCATCGAACAGGCGCCCGGTCTGGGTCAGCGCCGGTGGGACGTCGGCCTGTTCGGCGCGCGCGCTCGTCGGTCGCGCGCTGGTCGCCGCGACCACGATGATGGCCAGACACATGATCTTCGACAGCATGCGCATCGTTGCTCCTCGTGGTCCGCGGGCGCCGGGGCGCCACCAGGTCGTGATCATGGCTGGGTCGCGCCGGTGAGGCCGCCGCGCCGCTGGTAGCCCGGTGAACTCGACGAGCCGTCGCCGCTGCGCACGGTGCCGTACAGCGAGTAGCCCGGGCTCGTGGCCTTGACCGCGCCGCTGACCGTGCCGGTGGCCGCGTGGCCGACCGCCGCGTCGACGCCGGCATCGATCAACTCGCCGCCATCGCCACCGCTGGCATCGATCGGGCCGGCATCGATGAACTTGGCCCGACCGCCGCCGCAACCCGCGAGCGCCGCCACGACGACGAGTATCAGCCTCCACCTTCGAGCCATGGTCGCCATCCTCGGGGGTTTCCGACGGCGAATCAAGAGATCGACGTCACGTGGCACCGCATACCGATGATGCACGCGGCGAGCGCGGACCGCCGAGCAGGTGGGTGACACCGGGGGTAGAGACCGCACGCGCCGCGGCGTGACCCGCCGAAAATGACGACGCCCGCCGGTGGGGCGGGCGTCTCGAGTCAAAATCAGAGACTGCAGCCTCTGATTGATCGGTTCGCCGACGAGGAACGTCGGCAGCGCCTGTACGGAATCGAGTTTGTTTCAAACTCTCAAGCGCAGCCACTCGGCCGCGCCGCGCCTACTTCTCGCGCTTGACGACCCAGAACTTGACGTTGGCGACGACGCCGGCGTCGAGCTTGACGGTGGCCTCGTACTTGCCGAGCGCCTTGACCGGCTGATCGAGCTGGACCCAGCGGTGGTCGATCACGACCCCCGCCTTGGCCAGCTTCTCGGTGATGTCACGGCTGGTGACCGAGCCGAACAGCTTGTCGTCCTCGCCGACCGCGCGGTCGAACTGGAGGGTGATGACGTTGATCTTCTCGGCGGTCGACGCCGCGGCGGCCGTGGCCTTCGCGACCTTGCGGGCGATGACCCGCTTCTCGTGCTCGAGCCGGTGCACGTTCTGGGCGGTGGCGGAGACCGCCAGGCCCTGCGGCACCAGATAGTTGCGGCCGAAGCCGGGCTTGACGGTGACGAGCTCCCCGGCCTTGCCGAGGTTCGCGACGTCCTTGGTCAGGATGACCTGCATGGGCATGACGTTCTCCTACTCCCCGGTCACGGTGATCGGCAGCAGCGCCAGCATCCGGGCGCGGCGGACCGCGACCGAGATCGCGCGCTGGTGCTTGGCGCACGAGCCGCTGATGCGGCGCGGCACCATCTTGCCGCGATCGGTGATGAAGCTCCGCAGCAGCTGCGGGTTCTTGTAGTCGATGAGCGTGGTGGTCTCGGCGCAGAACCGGCAGACCTTGCGGCGGGCAGCGCCACCGCCACCTCGGCCACCCTTGCCACGGCCGCGGTCGTCGCCGCCCTTGTCGTCTGTGTCGTCCTCGATGCGGGCCATGATCAGTTGCCTTCCTTGGCGTCGGGCTTGGCCTCGGCCGGGGCCTCGGTCTTGGCCTCGGTCTTGGCCTCGGTCTTGGCGGCGAGCGCGGCACCGGGCACCACGTCACCCTCCTCGAACCGGCTGTAGTCGTCCTCTTCCGACGGCTCCGACGGCCGCGACAGGAACAGGTCCTCCTCGTCGGCCGCGGTGGTCGCGGCGCGCTCGTACGAGGTGTCGTCGAGCTCGCTCGGCCGGGCGTCGGGGACGATGTTGTCGTCGACGCGGATGGTCAGGAAGCGGATGACGTTGTCGAGCATGCGCAGGTTGCGCTCGGTCTCCTCGACGACGCCCGACGTCGCGAGGTATCGCCAGTAGAGGTAGATCCCCTTGCGCTCCTTCGCGACTTCGTAGGCCAGCCGGCGCTTGCCCCAGTTGTCGATCTTGAGGACCTTGCCGCCCATGCCCTCGATGATGCCCTTGACCTTGGTGTTGACCTCGGCCACGCCATCGTTCGCGGTGTTGGGGCGCAGGACGTAAACCGTCTCGTACTCGCGCGACGTGCCCGGGGCGTCGCGGAGGCTCATCAGTCGTGCCATGAAGTTGCTCCTCGCGGATTGAGTGCCCGTCCACGCAGGGACGAGCGAGGTGAGGGCGGCGTATAGCAGCCGCCGGGCCGTGGATGCAAGCGGTCCGTCGACCGTCAGGTGGTCGTGACCGGCGCCAGGCCGTTGATCTGATTCATCGCCGGGGCGACACCGAGGCCGACCACCGCCTCGACCGCGTCGGCCGCCCGGGCCAGGAGGGCGTCGGCCAGCGTGGCCTGGGCCGCCGGGAAGTCGGCCAGGACCCAGCCGGCCACGTCCTTGCCGCCGCCGCCGGCGCGCGGGTCGCCGCCGGTCGCAGTCCCCGGCTCGCGCCCGGGCTTGCCGACCCCGATGCGGATCCGGGCGAACCCGGCGGCGCCGCCGAGTTGCTCGATGATCGAGCGCAGCCCGTTGTGGCCGCCGTGGCCGCCGCCGGTCTTGACCCGGACGACGCCGAGGTCGAGGTCGATCTCGTCGTGGACGACCAGCAGCTCGCTGACCTCGACGCCGTGGAACTTCGCCGCGCGCTGGACCGCGAACCCCGAGAGGTTCATGAACTCCATCGGCTGCAGCAGCACGACCTTCTGCCGGCCGCGCGGCGTGACGATGACCCCGGTGGCGGTGTCGCCGCCGAGCTTGCCGCCCGAGCGCAGTTCCCCCAGCCCGTGGCGTGAGGCCAGGAGGTCGACCACCCGGAACCCGACGTTGTGCCGATTCCGGGCGTAGCGAGCGCCGGGGTTACCCAGCCCGACCACCATCCACATGCGGGATCCTCGTCGGCGAGCGGAACGGCAGCGATCGAGCGGCGGCGAGGCCGACGATCGCTGCCCGGTCCCGCCGGCTTACTTCTTGGGTGCGGGCTTGGCCGCGGGCTTGGCCGCCGCCGCCGCGGGCTTGGCCGCGCCGCCCTTGGCGTCCTTGCCAGCGGGCGCCGCCTTGGCGTCCTTGCCAGCCGCCGCGGCCGGAACCGGCTTGCCGTCCTTGCCCACCGCCACGACCGGAGCCGCCTCGGTGGTCGCCGCAGCGTCGGCGGCCGGGGCCTCGTCGCGATCCGGCGGGGTCAGCGAGATGACGGCCTCGCGACCGCCAGTGACCGAGGCCACCCCGGCCGGCAGCGCGATGTCGCTGACGTGGAGCACGTCGCCGATGCCGAGCGGCGAGACGTCGAGGGTGAGCTTGGTGGGGATGTCGGCCGGCTTGCAGCGGACCTCGATCGAACGCATGACCGTGTGCAGCACGCCGCCGTCGACCACGCCGGCCGGCTTGCCTGTGAACTCGAGCGGGACCAGCGCGTTGACCTGCTTCTCGGGGTCGATCGCCATCAGGTCGACGTGGGTGATCTCGCGGCGCAGCGGGTGGACCTGGTAGTCCTTGACCAGCACCGACAGCTCGCGGACCAGCTTGCCGCCGTCCTCGAGGCTGACCTTGATGACGGTGTTCTGCTTGCGGACCGGGTCGAGCGCGGCGCGCAGCGCCTTGACGTCGACCTCGATCGCGAGCGGCGCGATCGGGCCGTCGGTGGACGCGCCGTAGCACACGCCGGGCACGCGCCCCTGGCTGCGGAAGCGACGGGCCGGGCCCTTGCCCGACTGGTGACGGAGAGAGATGGTGAGCGAACCGACGGTCATGGCGAATCCTCTACGTTGACGATGGGCAGCTGCGCGAAGGCGCGGCACTCTACATGAAAAGCGAGCTGATGGAATCGCCGTGGTGGATCCGCTTGATCGCTTCGCCCAGCAAGCGGCCCACCGACTTGACCCGGACCTTGGTGCAGGCCGCGCCGGCCTCGGACAGGGGGATGGTGTTGGTGACGACGACGTGCGACAGCGGCGAGTCGGCGATGCGTGCGACGGCCTTGCCCGAGAACACCGGGTGGGTGGCGCAGGCCGCGACGCTGGCGGCGCCGGCGTCCATGATCGCCTTGGCGCCGTTGGTCAGGGTCCCGGCGGTGTCGATGATGTCGTCGACGATGACCGCCCGCTTGCCGCGGACGTCGCCGACGATGTTCATGACCTCGGACACGTTGGCCGCGGCCCGGCGCTTGTCGATGATGGCCAGGGTCGAGCCCAGCCGCTTGGAGAACGCCCGGGCCCGCTCGACGCCGCCGGCGTCGGGCGACACCACGACCGTGTCGTCGCCGCCGTAGCCCAGTGCCCGCAGCTCGTCGATCAGCACCGGCATCGCGAACAGGTGGTCGAACGGGATGTCGAAGAAGCCCTGGATCTGGCCGGCGTGGAGGTCCATCGCCAGGGCCCGGTCGGCGCCGGCGGCGGTGATGAGGTTAGCGCACAGCTTGGCGGTGATCGGGGTCCGCGGCTTCGACTTGCGGTCCTGCCGGGCGTAGCCGAAGTAGGGGATGATCGCGACGATGCTGCCGGCCGAGGCCCGGCGCAGCGCGTCGATCATGATCAGCAGCTCCATGAGCGACTGGTTGGGCGGCGTGCTGGTCGGCTGGACGACGAAGCAGTTGACCCCGCGGACGTTCTCGCCGATCTCGACGTAGATCTCGCCGTCGGAGAAGTGGGTCACGTCGGCCCGGCCGAGCGGGATCTCGACGAACTTGCACACCTCTTCCGCCAGCGCGCGATTGGCGTTGCCCGTGAAAATCGACAGTGCTTTGAGCACGGCGGTCTCCGCGTCGAGGTTGATGCACGCCCCGAACGCCGGGGAGCGAGCGATCTACCGTCAAAGGCCGCGCAGGTCAAGGTCCGAAGGCGCGCCGCGGCCTCCGAAATCCTCAAGGATCACGGGAGGCCAAGCTCCTGGGCCCGTGCGGTCAAGCGGGTGACCTCGGCCGCGGTCACCTTCGTGGCCTCCTCGATCAGCAGTACCGGGATGTCGTCGTCGATCCGGTAGCGCAGGCCGCTGGTCGGGCAGAACAGGAACCCGGCCTCGGGCTGATCGCCGCGCTCGCCGCCCGGGAAGTAGAGGAGCGGAGCGCGTGAGGAGGGGCACACCAGGATCGCGAGCAGCTCGGGAGCCAGGGCCACGACCGGATGCTGGCGGCGGCGGCCGGGCGAGTCAAGGCGGAGCAAGGCCGACCACGTCGCTGTCAACGACCACGAGGACGACCACGTTGTTCGAGCGCTCGGGCCGGTCACTGGCTGCGCCAGGTGACCGTCGAGCCGTGGTCAACGACGAGGATGGCGGCCAGGTCCAGGGCGCCAGCGCCGTCACGCCGCCGGCGGCGGTGGCGCGCACGTTCTGCGGCGCGGGCGGGGTCTGGACATCATGCGACATCACGTCGCGCACCCGATCGATCCCCCGCCCATATCCGCGACGGGCAGTGGCACTGGCCAGGACCTTGGGGGATGCTGCGCGCCCCGATGGAGAAGGAAGTGACGCGGTGCGCGACAGCGCACGAAACTTGCCACCTCCATCAGCCCATTCGACAATTTCTCATCATGACGCTCGCCAGGCCACGCCGGTCTCGGTGAGCCCCCCGGGTCGGTCGTCGGCGACGCGCGCGCGCCTCGTGACGACGGCCCGGTTCAGCCCAAGAAGGAGCAACGGTATGACGAATTCGAAGCTTGTGATCGCCGCGCTGGCCGCCCTCAGCCTGACCGCCGGTCGGGCCTACGCCGAGGGTGACGACGAAGGCAACCCGTGCGGTGGCGGCGAGGAGACCGC
>JAYVSF010000351.1:0-17717 GCA_043775605.1 Myxococcales bacterium | reverse complement strand
CGCTCGCCGACCCAGCCGAACTCGTCGACGCCGGACTCGACCAGGAAGCACTTGAAGCCGCGGATCCCGTCGTCGACCATGCCGGCCAGCTCGCCCAGGTTGCCGGGCACGACCCCGCCCCAGAAGCCGACGTCGACGGCGCACTGTCCGCGCGCGGCCACGCGCTTGGCGGCCAGCGCCTCGCGCGTGGTGGTCGCCGGGATCGAGTTGAGCGGCATGTCGACGAGCGTGGTGATCCCGCCGGCCGCCGCCGCCGCGGTCGCGGTGGCGAAGCCCTCCCACTCGGTGCGACCGGGCTCGTTGAGATGAACGTGGGTGTCGACGATGCCGGGCAGCAGCGCGAGCTCGCCGACGTCGTCGACGTGGGCCAGCGCCGGCACGGCATCCCAGGCGGTGATGGCGGCGATGCGACCGTCGGCGACGTGGACCGCCGCCGGCCGGATGCCGTCGGGCAACACCACCCGGCGCGAGCGGACGACCGTCGTGCGCCGGTCACTCATTTGAGCTTCGCGCCCTGGGCGATCCACGCCCCGAGCTGGGCCCGCTCGGTCTCGGTGATGTTGGTCTTGTTGAGGAACGGCATGGTCTTGGTCGAGACCGCGCGCTCCATGATGCGGGCCGCCATCGCCACGATCCGCTCGGGGGTGTCGAACATGACGCCGGCCGGCGCGATCGTGAACTGATCGTCGGTCGGGTGGTTCGAGTGGCAGGGCGTGCAGCGCTTGACGATGATCTCCTGGGCGATGGCGAAGCCGACCTGGTCGTTGATGACCACCGCCGGCTGCTCCTTGATCCCGGTCAACCACATCATGCCGCTGGCGCCGAGCCCGGCCATGGCCAGCGCCGGCACCAGCCAGCGCTGTCCGGCGTACCGGACATTCATGAAGTGGCGCACGCCGGCGCCGCCGATCATCACGGTGAACAGCACGTAGAAGCGCAGGTGGTGGCCGTACGTCCCCGGGAAGTGGTTCGAGATCATGATGAACAGCAGCGGGAACGTCAGGTAGTTGTTGTGGATGGAGCGCTGCTTGGCCCGCAGCGACAGCGCGGCGTCCTGGTCCTGGCCGGCCTTGGTCGACGCGATCAGCTGCTCCTGCGACGGCAGGATCCGCATCCAGACGTTGCCGGTCATGATCGTGCCCATCATCACGCCGGTCTCGATGTAGGCCGCGCGGCCGCTGAACAGCTGGGTGAAGGCCCAGGCCGCGCCGACCAGCAGCGCGAACGACAGCACGGTCCCGACCATCGGCGCCCGGGTCCCGAGCGTGATCCACACCAGGTCGTAGAGGATCCACGCGCCGACCAGCGAGCCGGCCGACAGCAGGATCGCGTGGGTCGGCGACAGCTCGCGCACCGACGGATCGACCAGGAACGCCGCGCCGTTCATGTAGTAGACGATCACCAGCAGCGAGATGCCGGTGAGCCAGGTGATGCCGTTCTGCCACTTGAACCAGTGCAGCTGATCAGGGAGCTGACCGGGCTCGAGGAGCTTCTTCTCGACCTCGTAGAACGCGCCCGAGTGGACCATGAAGATCTTGCCCTGCGACAGCCGGTGGGCGTCGCCGGGCGGCGGCTTGATCAGGTTGCGATCGAGCCAGTTGAACAACATGGAGTTGCCGATCCACATGATCCCGGCGATCAGGTGGGCCCAGCGGAACACCACGTCCAAGAGCTCGTTGTGACGCATCGTCAGCGAGCATATCAGCGTCGGTGGGGGGTCGGGCCGGGCCGCGGCCAAGGTCTGCTAGAGTCGGGCGCGATGTTCGACCGATGGTTCCTGGCCGGAGCCGCGCCCGCCGTCGAGGCCGCCCTGGCGTCGATCCCCGCGGCCCGGGCCGGCACCGTCGCGGTGATGGTCCACGGCCGGCTGGCCGCCGCGCTGGTCCGACCCGGACGCGCGATCGTGCTGGCCGAGGCCGACGCCACCGCGCTCAAGCGACCGCCGGCCGACGTGACCCTGGTCGATCAGCCGCCGGCCGCGCGCTCGCTGGCGGCGGTGGTCGCGGTCGGGCTCGGCGAGCGCGACGACTGGGAGCCGACGCTGACGACCTGGTCGCGGTGGGTGGTCGACGGCGGCGCGGTGGTGATGGTCGACCGCGGCCCGGCGATCGAGCTGTCGCGGCGGGCGCTGTGCGGCGGCCTCACCGCCCTCGAGCAGCGGGTCCTTGGCCGCTGGATCGTCACCAGCGGCCTGGTCAGCGACCTCTGACCTTGGGCCGGGGCCGGCGGTGCGGCGGCGCGGCCGGGGCGGGGGTGCCGGCCGGCACGGCGTGATCACGGAGCGCGCGGGTGCGGAGGGTGCGGGCGACGCCGGCCCGCAGGCGGACGAGCTCGTCGGGCTGGAACACCCGCTCGGCCGCCGGCGGCTCGCGGCGCGGCGTGGTGTTCATGATGCTGGCCGCGACCTCCGAGTGGGGCAGGCCGAAGAAGTGGCCGAGCTCGTGACCGAGGGTGAGGTCCCAGGCCCGGGCGGCGACGATGACCCAGTGCCGGCCGTGACGGCGCCAGTGGACGCCGTTGATCTCACCGGCGAGGTCGTCGATGTTGCCGAGGCGGCCGACGACGAAGACGTGGATCAGGGCGCCCTTGACCACGCGGCCGAGGCGGTTGCGATCGGCGGGCGTGGTGATCACGACGTCGCCGGCGGCAAGGCCGCGGACCTCGGCGACGGTGAAGCCGATGCCGACCGGCGCGAACAGGCGGTTGGCGGTCGCGACCTGGGCCGCGATCCAGTCGGGGCCCTGGACGAGCCCGCTGTCCATGCCGGGCGCGACGTGGACGATCAAGCCGACGCAGTGCGCGGCCTCGGCCGGGCAGGGCGCGGCCGCCGCGGCGATGTCGGCGACGGTCGCGACGCTCGGCTCGGGCCCGGCGTTGGTGCGTGCGCTCGCCAGCGCCAGCGCGACGCTCACCACACCGAGCCAGTCAGGCCGCCGCACCGCGCGAGCCTACCAGCGGTTCGAGCTTCGCGGCCGTGGTAGATCCTGGCCGTGCACGCTCCCCTGCCTGGGTCGATCCCCGCGGCGATCCTGGCGTCGATGCTCGGCGCCGTGCTCGTCACCGGCGACGCCTGCAAGCGCGACCCGGCGCCGCCCGCGCTGGCCGCCGCCGACTGGGAGCGCGGCTTCGTGGCGGTCAATCAGGTCCGCGGCAAGCTGTTCGCCGCCCTCAACCGGGCGCTGGTGCGCGGTGCCCCGGCCGCGCTCGCCGCGTGCAGCACCGACGCCCCCGCGCTCGCCGCCGGCCTGAGCCAGCAGGGCGTCGTGGTCGGCCGCGCCACCCGCAAGCCGCGCAACCCGGCCAACCTCGCCGCGGGCTGGCAGGCCGACGCGCTCGCCCAGTTCGAGGCCGACGTCGGCGCCGGCCGCCGGCTCGAGGGCGCCCGCGTCCTGCGCGCGCTGCCCGACGGTCGCCTCGGCTACGCCGAGCCCGTGATGCTGCAGCCGATGTGCCTGACCTGCCACGGCGCCGACCTCGCCCCCGACGTCCAGGCCGCGATCGCCGAGCGCTACCCCGACGATCGCGCCACCGGCTACCGCACCGGCGAGCTGCGCGGCGTCATCTGGGCCGAGCTGCCGCCGCGTTCCTGAACGGGCCGCGCTAGCTCCGCGGCACGTCGTCGGGCTCGGTGTCGTGGAACGCGGCGTAGTCGAGGTAGCGGACGCCGCGCTCGGGGTCGCCCTTGATGATGTCGACGAAGCGCTGGTGCCACGCGATCGCGGTCCACGGATACGTGGTCCGGGCGTGGACCGTGGTGGCCAGCGCGTCGTCGATGCCGGTGAAGGTGACGATGATGCTGGCGTCGCGCTCGGCCAGGACCTCGGGCGCGACCCCGCGCAGCGGGCTGTCGCCGTCGAGTGCGTGGAACGTGGTCCACGACAGCGCGAACAGCGGCGTCGTCGCGCGCCGCAGCACCAGGTCGTAGATCCGTCGGGCCCGTTCGCCCGACGGCAGCTGCTCGGTCCAGCTCAGGTAGACGTTGACGTGGGCCTCGACGATCGCCGCGGTGCGGCCGTTGGCCATGCGGAACTGCAAGGTCGGCACCCCCGACTCGCGGCTGACCACGGCGACCTTCGACCACAGCACCTTGGCGCCGGTGGTGCCGAACTTGGCGAACACCAGGCCGGTCGTCACCGCGGTCACCACGATGCCGACGAAGCTCTCGATCACGACCATGATGTTGGCGAAGGGGCCGACCGGCGCTTCGAAGCCGTAGCCGATCGTCGCCATGGTCTGCACGCTGAAGTAGAAGCGGTCCCAGAACGAGTCCGGGCGCGCGTTCATGATCACGGCGTGGCCGAACCAGAGCACGACCGCGAACAGCAGGTTGAGCGCGACGAAGATCACCGCGATCGCGAGGAACAACCGGGTCCAGCTCGTGGTCCGGGCCAGGTGGTAGAGGTCCTGGGCCAGGGTCGCGCCCAGGTTCTTCGGCAGGCCGCGGCGCTCGATCGTGATCAGGCCGTCGCGCCGGAACATCGGCGGCGGCGGCGGGTTCGTGGGCGGTGGCGGCGTGTTCGTCGGCGGTGCGGGGTCGGCCATCGCGCCCACTGTAGCGACAACCGCGCGGGTCCGCGTCCCCGTCGATCGGGCGGTCGTGGGACAGTGCGGCATGTTCCTCGGTCACTTCGCGACCGGCCTGGCCGCGCGTCCGCTGGCGCCCAGGGTCCCGCTGCCGATGCTCCTGGCCGCGCCGCAGGTGCTCGACCTGGTGTGGCCGGTGCTGGTCGGCACCGGCGTCGAGCGGGCCCACCTCGAGCCCGGCCACCTCGCCGCGTCGCCGCTGGTGCTCGAGCACATGCCGTACTCGCACAGCCTGGTCGCGGCGGTGGGCTGGGCCCTGGCGACCGCCGCGATCTGGATGATCGCGACCCGCGATCGCCGCGGCGCGCTGGTCATCGCCGCCCTGGTCGTCGGCCACTGGTTCCTCGACTTCGTCGCCCACGAGCCCGACATGCCGCTGTACCCCGGCGACGTCGGCCACGGCCTCGGGCTGTGGCGGTCGCTGCCGGCGACCCTCGCCACCGAGCTCGGCATGTTCGCGGTCGGGGTCTGGCTCTACACTCGGGCCACGGTCGCGCGCGGGCCGATCGGCCGGGTCGGTTGGCCGATCTTCGTGGTCGTGCTGGCCGCGCTGTTCGTGGTCGCGACCGTCGGCGATCCGCCGCCGAGCATGGCTGGCCTGCTGATCGGCGCCGGGGTCCTGTCGGCGCTCGTGATCGGCGTCAGCGTCGCGATCGACCGCCAGCGGCCGGCCGCTGCTGCCGCCCGGCGGTGATCGGCCGGGGTAGCGCAGGTCGTGCGGGGCGCCGACGGTCAGGCCGCGAGCCGGACGGGGAGCCGGCTGGTGGCCGGCCGCGGCAGCGAGATCACGAAGCAGGCGCCGCCGCGGTACCCGTCGTCGACGTCGAGGGTGCCGCCGTGGGCCACGACGATCTCGCGGCAGATCGATAGGCCGAGGCCAAGGCCACAGCCGACGTCCTTGGTGGTGAAGAAGGGCTCGAAGATCCGCGGTCGCACCGCCGGTGGCACACCGGGGCCGGTGTCGGCGACCCGCAGGTGGAGGTGGGTGGCGTCGACCTCGGCGGTGAGGTGGATCTGGCCGCGCCGGCCCATCGCGTCGGCCGCGTTCTGCAGGAGGTTGGTGACGGTCTGGTTGATCCGGCCGGCGTGGACCAGCACCGCCGGCAGCGGCGGCAGATCACACCGGATCTCGACGTCGGGCAGGCTGCGCGCGAACATCTGCGCGGTGACCCGGACGCTGGCGCCGAGGTCGATCAGCTCGCGCTCGGGCGGCACGCCGCGCAGGAACGTCCGCAGCTCGGCGTGGATCGCCGCGATCCGGGTGATGGCGTGGCGCATGCTCGCGAACGCCGGGCCGCTGTCGTCGATGACGTACTGGAGATCGAGCCGGGCCCACAGCTCGTCGATCGCCGCTCGAGCCCCCGGCTGATCGGCGAGGTCGCGGCAGGTCTCGACGGCGGTGGCCAGGGTCTGCGCGTATTCTTCGAGGGGCCCGAGGTTGTTGTGGACCACGTTGAGCGGGTTGTTGATCTCGTGCGAGAGCTGGGCCAGCAGCCGGCCGAGCGCGGACAGCTTCTCGGACTGCGCCATCCGCTGGTTGGCCTCGACCAGTTCGTGGGTGCGGTCGCGGACCAGGGCCTCGAGCTCGAGGTTGCGGGCGATGAGGTGCCGCGAGCGCCAGCCGACGACGACGACGCCGACGCCGACCACGCCGAGCACCGCCAGGGTCCGGAACCACCAGGTCCGCCACCAAGGGGTCGCGACCACGAAGCCGAAGGTGGTCGGCTCGCCCCACAGACCGCCGCGCTGGCGGGCGCGGACGGCGAAGCGATAGCTGCCAGCCGGCAGCCGGCGGTAGTGAGCGTCGTGGCTCTCGCTCGCGCGCCAGTCCTCGTCGAAGCCGATCAGCTTGACCTGGTACTCGAGCTGGCGCGGGTCGAGGAACGTGAGCGCCGCGAACTCGACGTCGAGGTCGCCGTGCTGATAGGGCACCGTCGGGCGATCGACGGTCCGGCCGGCGGTGAGGTCGAGCGGCTGGCGGCCGAGGAGACCGCGCTCGAGCGCCACCACCGGCGGCGGCGCGGGCCGGTAGCCGGCGCCGTCGAACACCCCGAGGCCGCTGCTGGTGCCGATCCAGACCTCGCCGGTCGGGGCGATCCACGACGCGCCGGCGTTGCAGTCGTCGCCGGGCGCGCCGCCGCCGCGGGTGAAGTGGTCGACGCCTTGCTGATCGAGGACGTCTACGCCGTGGGCGCCGCCGACCCACAGCCGCCCGGCCAGATCCTCGTCGAGGAAGTACGGCATCGGGCTGGTCAGGCCGGCGGCCTCGTCGATGTCGTGGAGGTCGGTCAGGTGGCCCGCGGCGTAGCCCAGGCAGGTCGCGCCCAGCGGCGCCAGGTAGCTCACGCACACCGTGTGATCGCGGCGCACGGTGATGAAGGTCAGGCCATCGTCGCGCAGCCCGTCCGCGTGGGTGAACAGGTGCCAGCCGCCGTCGGCGCGCACGACCAGGCCGCGGCTGGTGGTCACCCACAGCCGGTCGCCGTCGACCGCCAGGCTCCAGACCCGGGCGCCGTCGCCGCCGGGCAGCGTCACCCGCTCGACCCGCGGCGCGGTCGCCGGCGCGATCCGGTACAGCCCGCCGCGATCGATGCCGACCCACACGGTGCCGTCGGGCTCGGCCGCCAGGCTGGTCGGCGCGCCCTCGGTCAGGCCCGACGCGGGGCCGATCGTCCGCAGCTCGCCGGTCGCGAGGTCGTAGCGCTGCAGCTCGGTGGTCGCGATCCACAGCACGCCGGCCGGCTGCTCGAGCGTGGCCACCACGGTGCGATCGGTGATGCGCGCGATGCCGTGGGCGCCAAGCAAGGCCACGCCGCCATCGGTGCCGACCGCGAGTCGACCGTCGTGCAGGCCGGTCACGCTCCACACGTTGTTCGACGGCAGCCCATCGGCGACCGTGATCGTGCGCCAGCGGCCGCGCCCGAGCTCGTGGTGGAGGCCGAGGCTGGTCAGCCACAGCGAGCCCTCGCGATCGAGCCAGACCGCCTTGATGCTACGGGCGTCGGCCGGCAGATCGGTGGCCAGGAGCCGCGGCCGACCACCGTCGAGCTCGACCAGGCCGTTGGCGGTCGGCACCAGCAGGGTGCCGCGCGCGCTCAGGGCCAGCCGGACGTTGGTCGGGCCGCTCTGGGCGCCGCCGAGGTCGGAGCGATCCTCGAACCGGGCGTCGGCCCGCGGCTGCATCCACAGGTGCTGACCGGCGCGGATCCACAGGCGGCCGGCGCCGTCGCGCTGCAGCGCGGTGATGGTCGCGCCGAAGTCGTGGCCGACGTCGTCATAGCCGAGGCCGCGCGGCGGATGGCGGAGCAGGCGCCGGCCGTGGCCGACCAGCATCGTGCCGTCGGGCTCGACCAGGAGCCCGTAGGCCTCACCGCCGGGCCAGCCCGCGGCCAGTTCGAAGCGATCGGGTGCGACCTCGGTGAACGGTCCGGCCGTGGTCGTGATCCAGGTCCGGCCGTCGGCGTCGAAGCCGAGCAGGTGCATGCCGTCGACCGGCAGGATGTCGGTGCCGAGCCCGACGAATCGCTCGCGCTGCTGGCGGAACAGGCCGCGCGACGTCGCGCCCCACAGCACGCCGTCGGGCCCGACCGCGAGATCGGTGACCAGCGGCGACGGCAGACCGTCCTCGGTGCTGAACCGGCGGAAGCGCGCGCCGTCGAACCGGAACAGCCCGCTCGGCGACGCGGCCCAGATGAAGCCGTCGCGATCCTGGGTCCCGGCCACGACGTCGAGTGCGGTCAGGCCGTCGTCGGCACCGTAGCTGCGGAACGCGACGTGGCCGAGGCGCGGCGGGGCGTCGGCGTCGACCCGGCCAGTCAGCGCGAGGACCGCGCCGATCGCCAGCCAGCGCCAGCTCACCGGACGGCCGTCCGCGCCCGGATCGCCTGGGTGTGCTCGCTGGCCCGCGCGATCACCTCGGCGATGCTGTGCCGGTCCCAGGGCTTGCCGACCACCGAGAACAGCTCGCCGCTCTCCTCGAGCTCACGGACCTCGGGCTTGTCGACGTAGCCGGTGATCATGACGAACGCCACGGCCTGGGTCTGGCGCGCGACCCGGACGAAGGCCGAGCCGTTCATGCCGGGCATGCCGAAGTCGGTCAGGACGACGTCGAACTGGCGCTCGGCTAGCAGCGCGAGGCCGGCGGGGCCCGAGGTTGCGGTCTCGATCTCGTAGGCCTTGCGCCAGACCCGCCGGAAGGTCGACAGGTTCTGGAGCTCGTCGTCGACGACCAGCACGCGCGGCCGTGCGCTGGCAGGGGTGGTCGAGTCGGCCATACCCCCGTGGTTCGACCCGATCGTCACTCCGTACAGGTGTGCGACGATGCGTCATGCACCCAAGGTCGCTCGCCGTCCTGGCTCTGCTCGTCCTCGGCGCCTGTGGCGGCGAGACCTCGCTCTGCCCCGGCCTGCTCGACACCCCGAGCGTGGTCGAACCGGTGATCGGCCGCATCGACGTCACCGCCGAGACGCTCCGTATCACCGCGTCGCCGTTCGTCGATTCGTCGGGCGACGCCCACGCCGGCAGCGAGTTCGAGATCTGGTCCGAGGCCGCGGGCCTGCGGGTGGAGCGGGTGTGGTTCGCCGCGATCACCGCCCCCGTCGATCCGGCCAGGCTGACCGCGGTCGGCCTGACCGACGGCACCTGGGAGGGTGCCGCGCTACCCCAGGCCGCCCTGACGGCGTGGTCCGACTACCTGGTCCGGGTCCGCTATCGCGACACCTGTGGCGCGTGGAGCGAGTGGAGCGCCGATCGCCGGTTCCGCACCGACGACGGCGGGCTCGAGCTGTTCGACCCGACCCAGGTCCGCACGGTCTACCTCGACATCCCGGCGGCCAGCATGTCCGCGATGGAGGCGCAGGCGGTCGGCCCGTGGCCGTACCCGCCCCAGCGCGACTACCAGGTCGGGCGCCTGACCTTCGAGGGTCAGGTCTTCAACGACGTCGGGGTCAAGGTCAAGGGTGGCTGCGGCTCGTCGCGCCACACCAACCAGAAGGCCGGCCTCAAGATCAGCCTCACCTGGGACGACCCGGCGGTGCCCGGCTGCCCGGCGTCGCGCCGGCTGTACGGCCAGACCCACCTCACGCTCAACAACATGGTCCAGGACCCGACCTTCGAGCGCGAGCGGCTGGCCTATCAGCTCTTCCGGGCGATGGGCGTGCCGGCCCCGCGCGCGGCCCACGTCCGCCTGGTGGTCAACGGCCAGGACTGGGGCCTCTACCTCCACATCGAGAGCGTCGACCGCCGCTTCTTCACGCACTGGCTGCCATCGAACAATGGCATGCTGTACGAGGGTGGGCCGTTCTGCGACGTGATGCCCAACCAGATCCCGCCGACCGGCGGCACCCAGTGCTGGGACCGCGGCTTCACCACCGACACGTGCAGCCAGCCGGCGCCCGGCGACGACCCCACCGACTGGGAGCTGCTGCGCGGGCTGGCCACCGACGTCGCGGCCCTGCCGGCCGGTGGCTTCTATCCCGGCGTCGGCGACGTCGTCGACTACGACGAGTTCCTGTCGTCGTGGGCTGTCGGCGCGGTGATCAACAACTGGGATGGATATCAGTACGGCAACGTCAACAACTACCGCGTCTATCACGACCCCTCGACCGATCGCTGGACGCTGCTGCAGACGGGCCTCGACAACACCTTCGACTCCAACCCCAACTTCGACTTCTGGGGCGCGTCGGCGGTGATGGCCACGCGCTGCCTCCAGGAGCCGGCGTGCAAGGCGGCGTTCGCGGCCAAGGTCGCCGTCGCCAACGACCTGTTCGAGTCGCTCGACCTCGCCGCGGAGGCCGAGCGGATCCAGGCCCAGATCGCCGGCGCGGTCGCCGCCGATCCGCGCAAGGAGGTCAGCACCGACGGCGCGGTCCGGGCCCACACCAACCTCGTCAACTTCCTGCGGGCCCGGCCGGCCGCGGTCCGCGCCAACCTCGCCGCCCACGGCTTCTAGCTCCTCGAGGCCAAGTGCGGCAACAACGACACCCCGGTCACGGTCGCCGGCTCGACCTGCCGGCCGCCGCCGAGCGGCAAGTACCTCGTCGCCGCCCTGCGTTGCGACCTCGAGCCCGAGGGCGTCGCCGGCTGCGGCTACTTCGGCCTGCACTCGGCCCACGTCCGCCTGGTGCAGTGAGGCCGGTCGAGGTCAGGCCTTCGGCATCACCGCGGTCTCGAGGTCCGAGCCCTCCCAGGTCGCGCCGGCGGCCAGGCGCTGGCGGAGACCGATGAAGTCGATCTCGCGGGCGCCGCCCGACTCGAAGGCACGGAAGCCGGCCTTGGCCTCGGTCATCATGTTGAGCGCCAGCCAGGCCCGGTTCGACTCCTTGTTGCGATCCCAGTGCTCGAGCTTCTTCTTGCGCAGGCTCTCGAGCGTCTTCACCGTGCACTCGGGGAACGTCATCAACAGCTTCGTCGTCAGGCGATCGACCGCGCGATCGAGCTCGCCGAGATCGATCGTCGCCCGGGCCAGCAGCGCCTTGCCCGCGGCCAGCGCCTCGCCGGTCTTGGCCTCGCCGTAGACGAGCTGGCCGCGCCCGTCGACGTAGCGCGCGGTCTCGACCAGCGGGTTGGGCACGTACGCGCCGTCGACCTTGGCCACCGGCACGATCTCGGTGAGCAGGCCGAGCCGCATCGCCTTGTGCGCGCTCCACAGCCCGGCGGCGGTGGTGCACGACAGCATCGCCTGCTCGATGCCGACGTAGAGGTGGAGGAAGTCGGTGGCGCCGCCGTCGGGCGCGGAGCCGTGCTTGGGCCCGACCTGGCCGAAGCGGGCCAGATCCGAGGCGACCGAGAAGTCGCAGGCCATGCCGATCTCCTGGCCACCGCCGACCCGGAGGCCATTGACCCGGCAGATCACCGGCTTGTCACAGGACAGGATCGCCGAGACCATGTCGTTGAACAGCCGCATGTACTGGCGGTACTCGGCGGGGTGGCCGGCGTAGCGCGTGGCGTACTCGCGGGTGTTGCCGCCCGCGCAGAACGCCTTGGTGCCGTCGCCGGTGAACACCGTGCACACCGCCGACCGATCGTTGGATGCGTGGCGAAAGGCCAGGATCACCTCCTTGATCGTGTCGGTCGTGTACGAGTTCATCTCCGCCGGGTTGGCGAGGACGATCCACAGGTTGTGGAGACCCTCTACCGGCGCGCCCTTCGGGTCCAGGACCGGATGGCGCTCGACGCGGATGTGCTTGAACGAGAAGCCGGGGACGAGATCGTGGTCGTACATGAGGCGTCCGCCGTCACTGCCTCGGCGGCGGCCTCGAGCTGGTGCTGCTGGCGACGTACGTGGTCGCCCACCCGGGCGCGCAGTTCGGTCAGCCCGAGATCCGGCTCGGCGCGCTGGCGCCGGTCGCGTCGTTGCTTCTGCCCCGGCGGATCGGTCAGGCCCGCGCCGAGGAGCTGCTGGTCAGCGGTCGCCCGGTCGCCGCGCCGGCCGCGCTCGGGCTCGGCCTGGTCAGACTGGGTGGCGCTGGCCCGGACCTACCTGACGGCCGCCACCGCCCGCGGCCGCAAGCCCGAGGACCGCATCCGGGTGATCATGGTCGGCTCGTTCTGCGAGCAGCCGCCGCGGGCGCTGCTGCGCGCGGCCGAGAAGGCCGGCTGCTACATCATCGAGGACGATCTCATGGTCGGCGTCGAGCCGTGCGGCCCCGATCCGGTGGTTGGCGACGACGGCGATCCGATGGCGGCGATCGTCGCCGCGTCGCTGCGCGCCAGCCGGCCGTCGGCGGTCCGCTACGACGAGTACGGCCAGGCCGGCCGCGCTCGCGCTCGGTCAGGGCGCGACCGGCGGCAGGGCCAGGATCTCGGCCTCGGGCCCGGCCGCGACGTAGGCGGTGCCGTCCTCGGTGGCGACCGCGTTGCGCGCGCCCTTGACGGTCGCGATCGTGGCGAGCGCGGTCAGCGTGCCGTCGGCGTCGAGGTGCGCCACCACCAGTCGCTCGGCGCGCCCGGCGGCGGCGAAGAGCTGGTGACGGCCGGGGACGTAGTCGACCGCGTCGAGGCCGTCGCCGACGGCCAGGGTCCCGATGATCGCGCCGCCCTGGCCGGCGTCGAGCACCTCGACCTTGTCGGCGCAGACGACGATCAGGTGATCGGTCGCCGCCTCGAACACCAGGCCCTTGGGGCCATCCTCGCCACAGGCCGGCGCCCAGGTCTGGGTCACGGCGTGCGATCGTAGATCGACGACTAGAGTCCGGTCCTTGTCCTCGAGGTTGGTGAAGAACCGGCCGCGCTCGGCGTCGACGGCGAAGCCCTCGGGCTCACCCTCGAACTTGATCGTCGCGCCGAGCGCGAGGTGGGCCGGGTCGGCGACGCTGATGATCCGGATCGACTGGTCGCGCGGCGTGGTGACCCTCAGCCGTCGTGATACGGGCCGAAGACCTCGACCTCGACCCCGTCGGAGTAGTGCACGGTCTCGAGGCGACCGCTGGCGGGCAGGCCGGCGGCGGTGACCAGCCCCTGATCGAGCGAGACCAGCGACGCCGCGCGCGCCGGGTAGGGCACGTGGTGGACCTGACCGCGCCGGAGCCGGCCCCGCTTCTCGACGAACAGGTGGTAGCGCTCGAGCAGGAAGTGCTGGAGCGAGCCGACCTCCGAGCGGCCGAGCGCATCGCCGACGTCGTAGGTGACGTCGATGGGCGCCGGCGCTGCGCGCTTGCGCCGCGAACGGTAGTGCACGCGATCGCCGGTGCGCTCCGCGGTCATCGCCGCCTTGAAATACGGCAGGCCCCACGACCAGCGCGCCGCCCGCACCGCCAGCCACGAGCTGGCCTCGAGCGAGAAGAAGTACACGCCGGGCCGGCCCTGGTGGTGAACATAGGTCCGGAGGTTGGTCTCGAGGAAGTCGAGGCCCAGCGCGCGCGGCATCCACCAGGTCCGGGTCGCCTCCATGCGGAACGGCACCAGCCCGACCCAGGCCCGGCCGGCCCAGAGATCGAGTTCGAGCGAGCGCGGCACCAGCGCCCGCACCTCGTCAGCGGCGAACGACCAGTGCACGAACAGGAGCTCGCGCCAGCGCTGGGTCCCCGCCGCGCGACCCGTCGGCCGCCGGGTCGGCGCCACCCGATCGAGCTCGAGGCAGTCGGCCATGGGGGGTGATCGTCGCACGGCGGCGCCGAACCCTGTGAGCATGCGCGGCCGGTTGCCGCAGGGGGCCCGGGCCGCGCGCCGTTGTCGGCGTGGGCTGCAGCCGGTATCGTCCCGGGCATGTTGGAGCCTCCGATCGGAGGTGGGGCGGCGCACCGGACGTGCGACGTGGTGGTGATCGGCGGTGGCCCCGCCGGAATCGCAACCGCGATCGCGCTGGCCCGGCTCGGTCGATCGGTGGTCGTGCTCGAGCGGTCCCGCTACGAGCGGCCGCGCGCCGGCGAGACCTTCGGCGCTGAGCTCGGCCCGTTGCTCCAGGCGCTGGGGGCGTGGGACGACTTCGACGCGCTCGCGTCGATCCCGTTGTGCGACGTGCAGTCGGCGTGGGGCGGCCCGGCGCTGGTCACGCACGCGTCGCTCTTCCGACCGTTCGGCGACGGCTGGCACGTCGAGCGCGCGTCCTTCGATCACATGCTGGCCAGGTGCGCGACCCGGGCCGGCGTCGAGGTCGAGCTCGGCACCGGCGCCTGCACGGTCGAGCGGCCGGGGCGCGACTGGCGGGTGACGCCGGTGGTCGGCCCGTTGGTGACCGCACGCTTCCTGGTCGATGCCAGCGGCCGGGGCGCGCCGGCGACGATCGACCACGTGCCGCCGCGCCGGTGGCTGCGCGCCGATCGCCAGCTCGCGGTGGTCGGCAAGCTGCGCGCGTCGCCGACGCCGCTCGAGCCGGTGCTGCTGGTCGAGGCGGTCGAGGACGGCTGGTGGTACTCGGCGCCGCAGCCCGACGGTGAGCTGCTGGCGGTGCTGATCACCGACGCCGACCTCTATCCGACCCGCGGCCGCTCGGCCCGGGCCGCGCACTTCCGCGAGCACCTCGCGCGCGCGCACCACACCGCGGCGCGCGCGGTCGGGGCGACGCTGTCGGCGCCGCCGTGGATCGGCCGCTGCGACAGCGGGCTGCTGCTGCCCGATCGCGGCCCGGGCTGGCGCGCGGTCGGTGACGCCGCGATGGCGTGCGATCCGCTCGCCGGCGATGGCGTCTACCGTGCGGTGCGCGACGGCCTCGCGGCCGCGCCCGAGATCGATCGCGCGCTCGCCGACCCCGACGCTGCGATCGACGCCGCGACGCTGCCCGAGCGCTTCCGCGCCTACCTCGAGATCCGCGGCCGCTACTACGAGCGCGAAGCCCGCTGGCCCGACGCGCCGTTCTGGGCCCGGCGCCGCCCGCTCGACGTCGCCGCGGTGGCGGTGGTCCTCGATCTGCGCGCGGTGCTGCGCTGGGACGGGACGCCGCTGGCCCGCGAGCGGCTGGCGCCGGTCGAGGCGTTGATCCCGTTCTACGCGCTGCGCCTGGTGCTGAGCCGGTTGCGCGAGCCGACGCCGGCCCACGAGGCGCTCGCCCTCCTGCGCGACGAGGCCCCGGTCGGCGATCGCCGGCTGCTGGTCGGGCTCCAGCTCCTGGTCTCGCTGGGCTGCGTCGCGATCGAGCCCTGACCGGGAACGCCGCGCGTCGCGGTGGTGGTGGTCGGGCCGGACGCGGACGGCGTGTCCGGGTGGCCACGGCCGTGCGCGTGCGCCCGCCACCCGCACGACCGCTTGCGAGCAAGTCCGGGCACCTGGCGCTGGCCTCGAAGGTGCATTTCGTCGGGTCACGGAGGCTCGTGATGCGTACCCTGGTCCTGGCGCAGCTGATGATGATGGTGGCGGTGGCCGCGTGTGACGACGTGGCGTTCGACGTCGACGGCGGCACGGTCGCGATCGACGCGTCGCCGACCGACGCCGATGGCGGCGCCGACCCGCGCATGACCGGCGACGTCGCGTTGCCCGCGATCGCCACGCCCGCGCGCATGGTGCCCGACGGGCCCGCGCTGTTGGACCTCACCCGCGTGTCCGGCCGGCTCGGCGTGATCGTCGGCCCCGGCGAGGGCCCCAGTGTCGGCCCGATCGCGCGCCTCGGCACCCGCGGCCAGGGCGCCACCGTGCTGCACCGCCAGCACCGCGCGACCGACGACGAGCAGGCGCTGCTCGGCTCGGCGGTGCGGCTGTACGACGCCGACGGGACCACCTGCGCCGCGACCGTGACCGCGCTGGTCGACGTCGCGCTGGTCGACGAGGCCCGCGGCCGCGGCACGCGCAGCCTGCGCACGCTCTGGGATGTCGCCCGCGAGCACGACGGCGTGACGCTCATCGCCGAGTTGTCGACCACGGGCTGCGCCGCGCCGCTGCTGGCCGAGGACGGCGCGCTGGCCGCGCGGATCGCGACCGCTCCGACGATCGTCACCGGCCCCGACGTCACGGCGGCGCTCACCCGGCTGCGCGCGCTGCCGACCTTCACCGCGACGGCGCGCGACTACCAGGCGTCAGAGTACGTCGACGATCGCGCGCCGCCGGACTGGAGCGAGGACGCCGACGCGATCGTGACCCGCTTTGACCTCGCCGGCGTCGGTTACGAGACCGCCGAGCTCACGCGCGAGGGCGGCTGCGGCGACTTCACCGCATCGGTGTTCGCGATCTGGCAGGTCGGCGCCGATGGTGCGCGCCGGCTGGTGCTCGACAGCCAGGAAGGTGCGCCGGCCGGCTACGACCTGGCCTTCGTCGACGGTGCCACCGGGCTGCCGGCGTTCGCGGTCGCGTCGCCGCTCGCCGCGGTCGACGAGGAGCCCGAGGGCTGCGGCTGCTGACCGCGCGCGGCGACGATCGCGTCGGCCCGACCGGCGTCCGCGGCTGATCGCGCGATCACCTCGCCGGTGGCGCCGACGACGCACGAGCCGCCCTGGCCCGCGACGCGGACCACGCCCGCGCCCCAGTTGGCGTTCGCGATCGCGACGTCGAACTGCGCGGCCAGCGCGCGCAGCAGCGGAATCCGCGTGTGCCGGCGATCGACCCACGCCGACGGGAACAGCAGCAGGTCGGCGGCGCCGAGGACGTCGGCGGCCTCGTCGGGGAGGAAGTGGAGGTCGTAGCAGGTGGCGATCGTCACCATCAGCGCGCCGATCCGCACCAGCGGATGAGGGTCGGCGCCCGGCGTCGCCCAGGTCTCGGGCATCCACGGGTGGCGCTTGCGGTAGTGCAGCACCCGGGTGCCGTCGGGCGCGAAGCCGACCATCGCGTTGAAGCAAGCGTCGCCGGCGCGCTCGATCAGCGGCCCGATCAGGTGGACGTGGTGGCGGGTCGCGAGCGCGGTAAGGGCCTGCGCGATCGGCCCGTCGATCGGCTCGGCTGACACCGTCGCGTCGAAGTCACCCTCAGGCGAGACGTAGCCGGTCAGGGCCGCCTCGGGCAGCAGCACCAGGTCGGTGGCCGGTCCGCGCGCGAGCTGCAGCTCGACCTCGGCCAGCGCCGGCGCCGGCGCGCCCCACCGGGCCGGCAGCTCGAGCACGGTCACGCGCATCGGCGACTCACGACGCTCGCCAAGGCTCGCTCAGGGCACTTCGTTGATCGTGGTCTGGCCGACCGGCACGTCGATGACCATGACCTCGGGCACGCCGCCCGAGGTGTAGCCGCCGAACTTGAAGCAGTCGGTGTCCTCGGCCGACTTGCACTTCCACACGCCCGGGTCGCTGTCGACCGGCAGCCGGGCGCAGGCCGCGGTGTCGTCGAGATCCATCGTCATCATCCGCAGCGGACCCTCGAAGTTCGCGGCCGGCAGCCCGAGCGCCTTGCCCAGCACCGCGGCGTCGTGGTGGCCGTCGATCATCGACTGCTCGACCGCGCCGTGGATGACCGCGGCCGGGGCCGCGAAGACGTAGCACCCGGTGTCGTCGCAGCGGCCCCACTGGGTGGCGCCCTTCGCGACGACGTAGGTCTGGTAGCTCGAGTCCTTCATCAGCCACGCCACCTGGCCGTCGGGGAAGTTGCGCTGCAGGTGCTGCGCGGTCGACCACGGCGCCGCCAGGCGATCGGCCTCGTGCAGGATCTCGAGCTGGTGGGCGTCGCAGGTCGGAGCGGCGGCCGGCGTCGGGGTCGCGGCGTGCTGGCTGCCAGCGCACCCGAGCAACCACAGCGGGGCCAACCAGACGAGGAGCTTCATCGGCCGACTCTAGTACGTC
>JAYVSF010000350.1:0-7363 GCA_043775605.1 Myxococcales bacterium | reverse complement strand
ACCCAGACCTGGAACCGCCGGTATCGCGAGTACATGGAGAAGATCAAGACCGGCAGCGTGTTCGAGATCGCCGAGGTGCTGCGCGATCTGTGCGTGCTGCGGCTGACCAAGGACCTGTCGTTCGGCGAGCGCCGGATGCTCGAGCAGGCCCGCTCGCTCCTGGTCAAGGAGATCGCGATCGCCAAGGGCTCGCCCGAGGACAAGGTCGGGGCCGAGATCGACGCGCTCTTCAGCAACGTCGCGGCGTAGCATCGCGACCCAGGCGGGCCGGAACTCCGTCAGTACCTGACGAAGACCGAGCCCCAGGTCAGGCCGGCGCCGAACGCGACGATCGCGACCAGGTCGCCCGGCTTGATCTTGCCGAGCTCGATCGCCTCGTTCATGCAGATCGGGATCGAGGCGGCCGTCGTGTTGCCGTACTTCTGGATGTTGTTGTGGACCCGATCCTCGGGCAGGCCGACCATCTTCGCCACCATCTGGTTGATGCGGAGGTTGGCCTGGTGCGGGATCAGGCAGGCGATGTCGTCGAGCTTGAGGCCGTTGGCGACCATGCCCTCCATCAACGCCTGCGGCATGCGGGTCACCGCGTGCTTGAAGACCTTCTTGCCCTGCATCGTCGGGTAGTGCTTGCCGGCGTCCATGTCGGCGGCGGTGATGCGGGGGTGGTTGCGGCTGGCCGGGACCTCTGTCCACAGGATCTCGGCGTCGGTGCCGTCGGCGTGGAGGTGGGTCGACAGGATCAGGTGCTGGTCGTCGGTGGCCCGGCTCACGACCGCCGCGCCGGCGCCGTCGCCGAACAGCACCGAGACGTCGCGGCCGCGGGTGGTGAGGTCGAGGCCGGTCGAGTGGACCTCGCTGCCGATCACCAGGATGTTCTTGAACGTGCCGTTGCGGATGAACGAGTCAGCCAGGGCCAGGCCGTAGATGAAGCCGGTGCACTGCTGGCGCAGATCGAAGCAGGGGATCTCGCGCATGCCCAGCAGCCGCTGGGTGAACACGCCGGTGCCGGGGAAGTTGTAGTCGGGCGACAGCGTGGCGTAGACCAGCATGTCGATGTCCTTGGCCTCCACCCCGGCCCGCTCCATCGCTTGCCGGCTGGCCTTGGCCGCCATCTCGGCGCCGCCCTCGCCCGGGTCGACCCAGTGGCGCTCCTCGATGCCAGTGCGCTCGACGATCCACTCGTGGGTCGTCTCCATCATCGCCGCCAGGTCGTGGTTGGTCACCACCCGCGGCGGCACGTAAGCACCCATGCCCAGGATGCGGCTTCGGTACGGGGTCGTCATCTCGTGGCCTCCTGCTCGACGGGCTCGCGGCCTCTGCTTCGTCCGTCTCAGACGTCGAGGTTGCGGACGTTCAACGCATTCACCTCGATGAACTCGCGGCGCGGCTCGACCAGGTCGCCCATCAGGGTCGAGAAGATCTGCTTGGCGCGGTCGACGTCACCGATCGAGACCTCGAGCAGGTTGCGCCGGGCCGGGTCCATCGTGGTCTCCCACAGCTGGTCGGCGTTCATCTCGCCCAGGCCCTTGTAGCGCTGGATCTGCAGGCCCTTGCGGCCGGCGTCCTCGATCGCGGTGGCCAGCTCGTCGAACGAGTGGATGGCCTGGGCGGCGCCGTTGCCGATCGTCATCGAGAACGGGCCGACCAGCACGGTACGCAGGACCTCGGTGATGCGACGCAGCTCGCCGAACTCGGCCGAGCGCACGCTGTCGAAGTCGATGCGGGTGTCGCGGCGCACGCCGTACAGGCCGGACGCGACCCGCAGCGCGAAGCCGCCGTGCTCGGACTCGGGCTGTAGCTCGAGGTCGATGCTGCCGAGCTCGCCGTGGCGGCTGGTCAGCTCGGTCTTGACCAGGGCGCACAGCGCGACCAGGCGGGCCCGATCGCGCAGGTCCTCGGGCTTCAGGCCGACCTCGGCGAACGCGCCGGCGATGCGGCCGTCGGCCCGCTTGTCGAGCTGGGCCCGCATCCGTCGGGCCTGGTTGACCCGCTTGACCGCGGCCTTGAGCTCGGCGCCGGCCAGGGTCGCGGGCGCGCCGGCGCGGGTGCCCGCCACCACCGCGTCGTCGCACACGCTGTCGAGGAGATAGTCCTCGAGCGCGTCCTCGTTCTTGAGGTAGCGCTCGTGCTTGCCCTTCTTGACCTTGTAGAGCGGCGGCTGCGCGATGTAGATGTGCTTCAGCTTCTTGGTCGCGTCGAGGTCGTCCTCGTGCTCGAACAGCTCGGGGAAGTGGCGGAAGAAGAGCGTGAGCAGCAGGGTCCGGATGTGTGATCCGTCGACGTCGGCGTCCGTCATGATCACGATGCGGTGGTAGCGGAGCTTGCTGATGTCCTTGTCGGGCCCGACGCTGGTGCCGAGCGCGGTGATGAGCGTCGCGATCTCCTGCGACGAGATCATCCGGTCGAAGCGGACCTTCTCGACGTTGAGGATCTTGCCCTTGAGCGGCAGGATGGCCTGGAACGCGCGATCGCGGCCCTGCTTGGCCGAGCCGCCGGCGCTCTCACCCTCGACGATGAACAGCTCGCACTTGCGCGGGTCGCGCTCCTGACAGTCGGCGAGCTTGCCCGGCAGCGATGTCAGCTCGAGCACGCCCTTGCGCTGGACCAGCTCGCGGGCCTTGCGCGCGGCCTCGCGGGCCCGGGCCGCCAGCGCCGCCTTGTTGACGATGTTGCGCGCCTCCTTGGGGTGGCGCTCGAGGTACTCGCCCAGCCGCTCGGACACGATCGTGTTGACCGCGGCCCCGACCTCCGACGACACCAGCTTGTCCTTGGCCTGGTTGGAGTACTTGGGATCGGGCGCCTTGACCGACACCACCGCGGTCAGGCCCTCGCGCAGATCCTCGCCGGACAGCGTGCCGTTCTTGAAGTCCTTGAGGAGCTTGTACTCGGTGGCGTGGGTGTTGATCGTGCGGGTCAGGGCCTGGCGGAAGCCGGTGAGGTGGGTGCCACCGTCGCGGTTCTTGATCGTGTTGGTGAAGCAGACGATCTGCTCGTTGTAGCCCTCGTTCCACTGCACCGCGACGTCGACGGTGATGCCGTCCTTGGTGTCGGAGAACGAGATCACCTCGGGGATGATCACGGTCTCGGTCGCGTTCATGTCGGTGACGAACGTTGTGATGCCACCTTCGAACTTGAACTCCTGCGCCCGATCGTTGCGCTCGTCGCGGATGTGGATATGCAGGCCGCTGTTGAGGTACGCCAGCTCGCGCAGCTTCTGGCTGAGCTGCTCGTAGCTGAACGTGACGATGTTCTTGAAGATCGTCGGATCGGGGTGGAACGTGATCGTCGTGCCGCGCTCCGCGGACGGCCCGAGCTGGTCGAGCGTCGTCATCGGGATGCCGCAGCCGTACTCCTGGTAGTAGGTGTGGCCGTCGCGGTGGATCTCGAGGCGCAGCCAGTCGGACAGCGCGTTGACCGCCGACACGCCGACGCCGTGGAGCCCGCCCGAGACCTTGTAGCTGTCCTGGTTGAACTTGCCGCCGGCGTGCAGCACGGTCATGACCAGCTCGGCGGCGGGCCGGTGCTCGGTCGGATGCATCCCGACCGGGATGCCGCGGCCGTTGTCCTTGACCGTCACCGAGTTGTCGATGTGGATGACCACCTCGATGCGATCGCAGTGGCCGGCCAGGGCCTCGTCGACCGAGTTGTCGACCACCTCGTAGACCAGGTGGTGGAGGCCGGTGCCGTCATCGGTGTCGCCGATGTACATGCCGGGGCGCTTGCGCACGCCCTCGAGGCCCTTGAGCACGCTGATCGAGTCAGCGCCGTAGCTGCCGTCGTTTGGCGGCGCGGCACCGGTGACCGCGGCGACCGGTCCACCCGGACCCGAAGTGGTTGAAGTAACGGTAGGTTCCGGCATTCTCGGCGCTTCGACCAGGGCCCTGGTTCGTACCACATCCGGCACCGGCGACAAAGCGGATTGCCACCCCTTCGATCACGATTCAACCGGCTGGATCAACACGGGAAATTACCCCCCCGCGGACCTCGTGATCGACCCGATCGCGGGTCAGGATCACGTGCCTCGGGTGGGTGGTGGTGATGAAGCACTGGTGCTCGTGGGTGGTCAGATACTCGAAAAGATGAAGATTTCTCTCGTCGTCGAGCTCCGAAGACACGTCGTCCAGCAGCAGGATCGGCGGCTCGCCATGGACCTCGCGCAGGAGGTCGAGCTCGGCGATCTTCCAGGCCAGCACCAGCGCGCGGAGCTGGCCCTGGGACGCGTACTGCGCGGCCGGCTGGCCCGAGAGCAGGAAGCCGAGGTCGTCGCGGTGCGGGCCCAAGGACGTCGAGCCCCGCGCGATGTCCTTCGCCTGGTCGCGCTGCAGCCCCGCCAGCACCGCGGCCACGTCGCCCGCGGCCAGCTCGGGCGCGGTGTCGTGGCGCGCATGCACGGTCAGGCCCGTACGGGTGATGGCCTCGAAGCCGGCCGCGAACCGCGGGGCCAGCTCGGCGACCAGGGCCCGGCGGGCCGCCGCCACCGCGATCGCGAGCGGCGCGAGCTGGGCGTCGTAGACCGGCAGCAGTGCCGCCGCCCGGCGATCGCCGTCGGCGAGCTGGCGCAGCACCACGTTACGGCTGCGCAGCACCTTGTCGAAGTCCTGGGCCACGCCGAGGTACGACGGCTGGCGCGCGAACACCGTGCGGTCGAGGAAGCGGCGGCGCTCGGCCGGCGCGCCGCGGGCCACCAGCAGGTCCTCGGGCGCGAACAGCACCACGTTCCAGCCGCCGAAGTAGCGGGCCAGCGGCCGCACAGGCTTGCCGTCGAGCAGCACGTGCCGACGGGGCGGCTCGAGGACCACGTCGTAGCGGCGCTCGGTGTCGGCGCGCACCACCCGGGCCGACAGCGCGGTCCGGGTCCCGCCCAGGGGCACCAGCTCGGCCAGCCGGGCGGTGCGGAACGACCGCAGCGTCGCCAGCACGTAGACCGTCTCGATGAGGTTGGTCTTGCCCTGGCCGTTGTCGCCGTAGAAGACGTTGAAGCGCGGCCCGGGCGTGAGCTGGACCCGGGCCAGGTTGCGCGCCCCCTCGACCTGCAGCGCCGTGATCCTCATCGGAGCCTGGTACCGGTGCGGTCCCAACTCCTGGTCGATCGGTCCTTTCCGGTGCGGACACCGGCGAGGACCTGAGCCTGAAAGGAGCGGCTCACCTTCGGTTCGCTGGGGCGCTCAGATGCGCATCGGCATGATCACGCCGGCGAAGTCGTCGCCGGCCAGCGGCCGCACCAGGCCAGGGTCGAGCTGGCCACCGAGCTCGAGCGCGATCTGGTCGACCTGGATCGCCAGCAGGATGTCGATGAGGTACTTGGGGTTGAAGCCGATCACCAGCGCCTCGCCGGTGTAGTCGGCGTCGAGCTCCTCGCGGACCTCGCCGACGTCGGGGTTGTCGCTGGCGATGGCCAGGGTCCCGTCGGTGAAGGTCAGCTTGACCCCGCGGGTCTCGCTCGACATGAGCTGGGCCCGCTTGATGCCGTCGAGCAGCTGGGCCCGGTCGATGACCACGGTGTGCTTGTGGCTCTTGGGGATGACCTGCTCGTAGGGCGGGAACTGGGCGTCGATGAGCTTGATCGCCAGGACCATGTCATCGACCTGGACGTAGACGTGCGGCGTCTTGATCGCCAGTTTACAAGTAGCGGCGCCGTCGAGGATCTTCTTGATCTCGAGCACGCCCTTCTTGGGCACGATGACCCCGGCCGACAGCGTCGGGCCGCCTGGCATCTTCCGATCGACCTTCGACAGCCGGTGGCCATCGGTCGAGACCATGCGCGCCGCCACGCCGTTGCTCTCGAACAGGACGCCGTTGAGATGGAACCGGGTCTCGTCGTTGCAGATCGAGAACAGGGTCCGGTCGATCATCTCGCGCAGGGTGATCGCGTCGAGCTCGGTGAAGATGGCCTCCTTGTGGTCGGGGACCTTGGGGAAGTCGCGGTCGGGCATGCCGACGATGCGGTAGCTGACCTTGCCGGCCTTGATCTCGGCCCAGTTGTTCTCGACCTTCTTGATCGTCACCTCGTCGCCGGGGAGGTTGACGATGATGTCGTGCAGGGCCTTGGCGTTGATGGTCAGCCCGCCCTCGGTGCCGCCGGTGATCTTGAGCTCAGCGGTGATCGAGACGTTGAGGTCGGTGGCCGCGCACAGGAGCCTATTCTTGGCCTGGACCCGCAGGAGCACGTTCGCGAGCATCGGCATGGTGCTCTTGCGATCGGCGATGCTCTGGGCCAGGCGGAGGCCGCGGATGAACTCGGACTTGTGGATGCGAAATTCCATGGCGGGCTCCTCGAAGCGGGCGGGCGGGCGACGTCTTTCTCTTGTTAGAGAGATAGATCGTAGAACTCAGAAGTAGGATCAGTAGAGGCTGTGGGTACGGTGGACAACTCGGGAGGTGTGCGAGATCGCGACGGGAGCGGGGCGGCGGGAAGCGAGAGTAGCGGCCGAGGTCACGGTGGGCGGCGTTCGGAGTACAGTGGATAACGTCGGTTGTCCGGATCGCTCCACAGCCAGATCAGCGGTCGGCTCCACAGGGTAGTCCACAGCGCAGGGCGGACTTAGCACGGCGGTCCGACGGTCGGCTCAGCGCAGCAGGGTGGCCTCGATGGCGTGGATCTCGCCGCGCAGGCCGGGGTCGTTCTTCAGCCGGTCGACGATCTTTTCGACCGCCGAGATCACGGTGGTGTGGTGCTTGCCGCCGAAGGCCCGGCCGAGGTCGGGGTAGCTGTCCTTGGTGTGCTGGCGGGCCAGGTACATCGCGACCGCGCGCGGCCCGGCGATCGAGCGGTGGCGGCGCGGGCTCTTGAGGTCGACGGCCTTGACCCCGTAGTAGCCGGCCACCGCCTTGATGACGGTCTCAGAGGTGATGTGCTCGCGCGGCCGGGCGATGGCGCCGCCCAGGGTCTCCTGGGCGAAGGCGAGGTCGATGGTCCGGTGCGACAGCGACGCGTAGGCGGCGAGGCGGATGAGCGCGCCCTCGAGTTCGCGGACGTTGGACTTGACCGACGTGGCGATGAACATCGCGACGTCGTCGGGCAGGTGGATGAACTCGCCGGCCGACTTCTTGCGGAGGATGGCGATGCGGACCTCGAGCTCGGGCGGCTCGATGTCGGCCAGGAGGCCCCAGGCGAAGCGGGTCCGCAGGCGGTCGGCGATGTCGGAGATCTCGTGCGGCTTGCGGTCGGCGGTCAGCACGATCTGCCGCTGGCTGTCGTAGAGCGCGTTGAAGGTGTGGAAGAACTCGTCCTGCGTGCCGTCCTTGCCGGCGAGGAACTGCACGTCGTCGACGAGGAGGACGTCGACGCCCTCGCGGTAGCGGGTGCGGAAGTCCTGCATCTTGCCGGCGCGGATCGCGTTCACGTACTCGTTCATGAACTTCT
>JAYVSF010000349.1:0-2382 GCA_043775605.1 Myxococcales bacterium | reverse complement strand
TGCCGACGAGCACGAACCCTCGGCGAGCACACTGACGGGGCCGTGCGACATGCCGGGGGACGTAGCCTGGCCTGGTGTGGCGGGGGGAACGAGATGAAGAGGCTGCGCCTCGGGCTGTTCGACAACCCGCAGGCGAACGGCTGCGGGATGGCCACGTGGCGACAGTGCGGGGTTGCCGCGCCCGGTCAGCGTGGCGGCAGGATCTTGCGGTCGATGAGGACCTGGAGCCAATGGCAGAACGATGCCTCGGTGTCGTACACCTCGGTGAAGCCGGCCTGCTTGACCTTGACCGTGCTCACGAAGGCGGGCGGCGGTGACGAGGTCGCCCCGTAGGCGAAGCAGAAATCGGCGTAGTGGTGCGACTCACCCACGAACTCGGCCATCGACACGGGTCGCAGCCCGTGCTTGGCCACGATCCGATCCCACACGTCGGCCTTGGCGGGGAGCATCGCGGCGAGCGAGGCGGGCCGATCGGGCCCCGTGTCGACGCCCAGCACCGCGGCCAGCGCCGGCCACATGTCGCGCCACTCGAACACCTCGCCGTTGGTCAGGTTGAACGTCTCGCCGATCGCGGTCGGTGCCGTGGCCCCCCAGAGCAGAGCGTTGGCCACGAGGCGCGTGTCGACCGCCTCCCAGACCCACGAGACCCCGCCGGGGTAGGCGAACGGGACGCCTTCCTCTTTGCAGATCGCGGCGTAGGCGCCGATGATCGGCGGCAGGTTCATCACGACGCCGTAGTTCGGACCGACGATCAGCTGTGGCCGCCAGATGCTGAACGCGAAGCCATTCGCGGCCGAGCGATCCTTCAGGTAGTCCTCCTGCAACCAGTAGAAGTTCTCGTGCTGATCGCGCGGAAACCGCTCGCGGCCCGGCACCCGCATCGGGTGCAGGTGCACGCCGTACGCCTTGGTGCCCTGCAACAGGCTCACGTGCTCGAGCGTGCCGGTGGCGCTCAACGGGTCGAGCAGGTGCTGCAGCATGACGAGGTTGGTCTCCATCTGCACGCGCTCACTCCAGCCGGGCACGAGGCCCGGTAGCTCGTGCACCGCGGTGTAGACGACGTGGCTGACGGCGCCCAACGACGCAACGGCGGCGCGGGTGGCGTCGGCATCGCGCAGGTCGATCGACTCGTGGCGGAACGGCCGGGTCGAGTCGACCTCCGGTCGGCGCCGCGACAGTGCGATGACATCCCAGCCGTCGTCGAGGAAGCTCTCGACGGCAGCGGTGCCGACGAGCCCGCTGGCGCCGGCGATCAACACGGTCCTGGCCACGGAAGGCCCCCCTCTGTCGGGCCACCTCGCGGTGGCTGCACGATCGACCGTAACAGAGGTTCCGGCACTCGGTTCCAGCCGCGGTGTTGCGGTCCGACCCGAGCGCTACGGCTTCAAGACCGCACGGATGAACACGACCTGGTCGGCCATGGTCGACGTGTGGCGTGCCGCCGATCAGCTCCAACATCGCTCGCCCGGGCCCTGCGTGAGCTCGACTAGTCGGCCGCAGTGGTGGCTTGGCTGTGTTGGGGCACGGTCGGCGGGATCATCGTCTGTCCGTTGATGCCTTCGGTGGTGAACACGTCGCGGGCGTGGTCGTTGGCCATGATCTTGGCGCCGATGGCCTCACCGGCCCGCAGGAACGGCGCGCGGTTGTCGATGACGTACTGGCGTGACTCGCGGAAGCCGGACAGCAAGCCGTTGACCTCGGGCACCACGTAGCGGGCCACCATGTCCCAGCTGCGGGCGATGTGATGGGGGAGCGCCCAGTCGTTGACGAACCCGATCAGGCATCCGAACCCGCCGCTCAGCGCGTAGAGCTCGCGGATGCGGGCGACCAGATCGTCGGGCGTGCCGACCACCGCCGGGCCGCCGGGAGCGGTGAGCGTCTCGAAGGTCTCTTCCGGTGTGGGGTAGCCGATGCCGGCCTCGGGGTTGAGGGTGGCTACCGCGTACTCGTTGTGCCAGCGGTGCAAGCCGGCCATGGCCTGCTCGCGGGCGAGCTCGCGGGTCTCGGCGACGTGCCAGTTGGCCAACACCCGCCAGGTGCGGCGATCGGCGCTCTGGCCGTGCAGGCGGGCGGCCTCTTCCACGAAGCTCCACTGGTGGGGCATGGCGGTGATGCCGGCCGCGCTCATGGAACCGATGGAGAACAGCCCGACGCCGTGCTTGCCGGCGAGCTCGGGTCCCGACGGGCTGACCACCCGATCGTGCTGCGTGACCGCCAGGACGAGGCCCTCGGGGTCATCAAGCGCCTGCTGCCCGGCGAACGGTTCAGCTACGAGAGCGAGCTGCACCATCCGGTCGGCCACGTGGAACGGGTGGTGGTACGGCAGCGACAGGACCCCCGTGCCGAGCATGATGCGCCGGGTCCGCTCCCCTGCCGCGGCGA
>JAYVSF010000348.1:0-12542 GCA_043775605.1 Myxococcales bacterium | reverse complement strand
CCACCCGTGCCCGCCCCGACGAACCTTCGTGACCGGCGCCCCGCTTATGCGAAAGTAGGGCTAGGCCCCTGGCTATAGGTTCGACCATTGCCAAGCCGGTGAAGTGGCGGGATCCGCGTGAAGGGACGCGGGTGAACGGATCTTCACGTGTGTTCGAGCTGTTGCCTCGCTCTATGGTCCAAGAGATGGCAATCTGACGCACGTCGATCATTCACCATCGGCGACTATCGAGTCGACAACATCGCCGATTTCGCGCGAAACTTCGCAGATGCGATCGTACGCAACCGCCCGCGCAGGGGGACGATAGCCTTGGCATGATCGAGACCGATCGCCTCGCTGGCGAAGCGCCTGCACCGCGCCTAGCCGACTCGCCGGCGCCCGCTGTCGAGAGGTTGGCCGACTCGCGGTCGCGACGATTCCCGTCGTCGGCCGACCTCGCGCTGGCGATGTCGGCGCCGCGCCCGGGCCCGACCTCGGTCGCGCGCAAGCGGTCGCGCGATCCCGACACGCTCGAGCGCGATCGAGCGAACTACGCTGGAGCGATGCACGGCGGGGCGCCGGTGAACGCGCCAGTGTACTTGCAGTCGTTCAATCAGTCGGCGCTGCACGAGATCGGGGCCTTCCTGCGGACCCGGCCGGTCAAGACCGGCCACCCGGACCTGCGCTTCGTCGCCGAATCGCCGATCGAATTCCTGGCCAAGCTCGGTCACTTCCTGGCCGTCGGCGACGGTCGCGACGTCGTGCTCCGCCTGGCGGAATGCGTGGCGCCGGCTGATCTTCCGGCCCTGATCGATCGCGCGCGCGGGGCCATTCAACCACAGACCTGGGCGGCGACGATGGCCGCCGCTGGCGTCGTCCTGCCCGACGACGGCGATCCTTACGACGACGGCCCGACCGGCCCACGGGTGTGGCTGCCGGCCGTGGCGATCGCGATCGGCGCCGAGCTCGAGGCAGGCCTGGCCGCGTCCCTGCCGCGGATGGCGGCGCAGTACGTCGCGATCGCGGAACGCAGGCGGCAGGCGGCGGTCGCGGCCGGTGGGATGCCGGAGCCGGTGCGAGCCGAGGAGCTGGTGCCCGGACATCCGCTCGACTGGTACGTGGCCCGCGCGTTCGCCGAGCCGCCGGCGACCGTCGAGCCGGCCGGCGGCGCCCTGCACGCCGATCCGCGGGCCGAGGTCGAGTATCGCCGGGTCCACGAGGTCGAGTGGCTGCCGCCGCCGGCGCCGTGGAACGCCGTGCGATCGGTGCGACCGCGTCACGCGAGCCGCGAGGCGATGGCAGAGCGGCTGCTGGGCTCGCCGACCGAGGCCCATCGGCTGACGCAGGTCGGCGGCTACTTCGTCGTGCCCGAGGAGCTCGCGGCGCGGTTCCCGGAGGCCGTCCGCCAACGACCCGCGAGCGGCGGCGGCGATGCCGTGTACGCGCTGGCGACCGGGCCGCTCGCGCAGGAGCTGGCCGACGCGGAGGTCGCGCCCCCATCGACGGCGGCGGTCCGCCACGGCGAGCTGACCGCGCAGTGGTCGCAGATCGATCAGCGGTTGCGCGGCCTCGCGCTGGTCACAGCGGGCCTGCCGGGCCACGAGCTGGTGGCGGCGGCGCTCGCTGCCCACCAGGCTACCCGCGCGACGCTCGAGCGCCTCGATGGCCCCGCCACCGCAACGCGGGCCGAGGAGCTGCGGGCCCAGCTCGCGTTGCTGACCGAGCTCGCGGGCGAGGTCGGCGAGCTGACGTCGACGATCGAGCGCCAGGGCAAGGCCGATCCGTGGGCCGACCAGGTCACCGCGAAGCAGCGGGCGCGACTGGTCGCGCTGCTGCGGGTGGCGAGCCTGTCGCGCCTGCCGACCACCGGGGCCAGAGCGCTCGCCGAGGTCCGCGCGGGCGAGCAGGCCGACGTCCTCGACGCGCTCGAGCAGCAGTTCAGCGCCGCGGTCGCGCAGATCGAGGGCGTCCGCCAGCTCCATGGGGCGGCCGCCGAACAGACCCGCCGCAGCCAGGAGGTGTTCGGCGCCTCCCTCGACGAGCGTCGCGACGACCTGCGGCGCGAGCTCGCCGTGGTCCGGACCCAGCTGCGCGACGGCACCGCGACCGTCGACGGTTATCGCGCGCTCTACGGCAAGGTCGAGGGCTTCCGGATCGAGGCGACGATGATCGCGGGCTTCGGCGCGATCGAGCAGGTCCTGACCGCGGCCGAGCAGCTCGAGGGCTCGGACTGGGTCGCGGCGGTCGGCAAGATCGACGACCTCGAAGCCATGCGCGGCGCCGGGCTACAGCTCAAGCTCCGGCTGGCGAAGACGCTGCGGCTCCGGCGGGACTTCGAAGCCCGCGCCGTCGCGCTGCGCCGACGGGCCGAGGCGGCGGGTCACGATGCCGGCGGCCTCGCCGAGGCGCGCGAGCTGGCCGCGCAGGCGGGCGCCGCGGTCAAGGCCGAGCTCGCGAAGCTGGGCGGCGACGACCACGTCCGCGCGTTCTTGCAGCGGGCTTACGACACGATCGGCGACGCGCAGTCGAAGGCCGCGATCCTGCAGGTCGCGACCATGATCGGGGCGACCCTCGCGGTGACCGTGGTGAGCATGGGCATGGGCAGCGTCGCCGAGGGCGCGGCGATCGGCGTGGTCGGTCGCGGTGCGATCGCGACCGGCGCCGCCATGACCGTCGAGACGCTGACCATGACGGCGATGATGACCAAGCTGCAGGGCGGGTCGTTCGGGACCGAGTTCGCGGCCAACCTCGCCACCAACCTCGCGATGATCGGCGCCCTCCGCGGCTTCGATCGCGTGTTCGGGGCGACGCGCCTCGGTGCGCGGGTCGCGGCCGGAGCGAAGGCCGGTCGCACTGGCTACGTGCTGGCGACGCTCGGCGAGCTGACCGGCCGGACCCTGGTCACCGCCGGCACGATGTACGCGGTCGAGCAGTACCGCAGCCTGGCCATCCACGGCCGGACCTTGACCGCCGACGAGCAGGAGGCGATGGCCAGACAGGGGCTGGCCCAGGTGGTCGGCATGGCGATCGTCAACCGGCTGCTGCACACGCCGATGGCGCAGCTCAAGGCGCTCGGCGCCCGCGGCGGTGCGCTCGTGCGACCGCGCGGGCGAGCTGCAGCACCTCGCCCGCGCGGTCGCGAGCCATCACGACCCGCAGCAGGCGCTCGAGCTGATGGGGCGAGAACGGGCGCTGCTCGAGGGCGAGTTCGCGGCGTGGCAGGAGCTGGCCACGCTGTCGCCGGCCGAGCTCCGCCGCCAGGGCGTCGACCGCGAGCTGGTCGAGGCGATGACCGGCAAGCTCGGTCAGCACCTCGATGGCCTCGATCAGCTCGAGGGCGGGACCCTGCCGGCGCAGCTCGGGCTCGAGACGGTGGTGCCGGGCCGGGTGTACAGCGGCACCCAGGCCCGGGTCGAGGGCGTGGTCGCCAGCTACCGGCGAGGCGGGTCGCAGGTCGAGGTCCACGCCGAGGGCGACGGCGCGTATCGCTACCAGGTCGTCGGCCACGACGGCGTGACGATCGAGCTGGTCGCGCACGGCGGCGAGCGATCGTCGGGACCAGCACCGAGAGCGGGCCGGGGTGTTGGCGGCGCGGTCGCGCCGGCTCACGCGGAGGCGAGGGTGATCACCGACGCACGGACGCCGGCCGAGCTGCGGCCGGTCGAGCACGTCGTCGCCGACGTCGCCCGCGCCACCGGCAGGGTCGCGCTGGCGGTCGGCGGGGTCGAGGTCGCCGGGCCCGGCGCGCTGCGGCTGATCGATGGCGGCGACGGGATCCCGGTCCGGATCGCGGTCGCCGACCTGGGCGCGGACGGGGTTCGCTCGACGGTGGCGATCACCGATGGCGGCGTGGTGATCCAGGTGTCGCCCCGCGCCACCGCGCTCGAGGTCGAACGCGAGCTGGCGCGCCGGCTGTTCGAGGGTTCGGCGATGGTCGCGCGCCGTCAGGCTGGCAAGCCGATGACCACGGCCGACGCGCTCGGCAAGGGCGCCGAGGGCACGTTCCTGTCACCCGCGGATCAGGGCCGCGTCGCCGAGCTGAGGGTGCTGCGCGGTCAGCACGCGATGGCGGTCGCGCAGCACGGAGCGCGGGGCGCGGAGACGGTCGCGCTGAGCCGCGACATCAAGAACCTCGAGCAGGAGCTCCGGATCGTCGACCGCACGCCCGACGCCGAGCGCCGGCGGCGCATGGTCGAGACCCAGATCATCGTGCAGAATGACCACGGCCGGCGGGCAGGGGCCCGCGCCGACCTCGACGGCGACGTCGGCCACGCGGGGCTCGACCTGCACAACCACTTCATGGGCGTGGTCGCCACCGAGGTGTTTCGGCGCAAGGCGGCGGAGGCGGCCGGCGGCGAGGACACCGGGTCGTGGATGCCGCTGCTCGACAGGTTGGCGGCGATGAGAGGCTTCGAGCATCAGAAGGGGCCGGGGGCAGAGATCGCGGCGCGGTCGTCGGCCGGCGACGCGGTCGAGATCGTGCGCGAGGTCCGGCTGCAGACGCTGGCGCTCAAGAAGTCGGCAAGAGGCGCCAGCGCCCCGGACCAGCGCGCCACGGACGCGCGCATCGAAGGCATGGCCGAGGACGCGGTGCGAGCCGCGCTGACCGCGACCGATGACACCGACTTCAACAGCGCCTACGAGTTGCGCGACGAGCTGGTGAAGACCGCCTTTGCGGGCGCGCTTCCGCCGGGGGCTGACGCGGACGCCGTCAAGGCCCACGAGAATCACGGCTACGACGAGTATGCCCGCGAGGCGATCTTGCGACTCGCTCACGACGGCATCAAGTACACCGAGCAGAGCAACAGCACCAAGAAGCTCGCCGAGCGCTTCGGCGCCGACCACATCGAGCGCATCGTCGCCGAGCTGGTGGCCCGCGGTGAGCTGACACCCGGACAGATCGATGTCCGGTTCCTGGCGATGGTGCCGACGAGAGTGTTCGGCGAGCGGGTCGACGGCAACCCGGAGGAGCGCCACGAACCTCGGCCCGCCGACGATGACTCCTTCCGCAAGGTGCTGGGCAAGAGCGGCGCCCCGGTCCGGGATCGCACCGATACGGTCGGACGCGACATCGCCGGCGCCGAGCTGTACGCCATCGACGGGCTCGGCCGTGAACGGCTCCAGGCGATGTACCTCGATCACCTCGAGCTCGCCCGCGCCACCGGTGCGCCGACAGTGTTCCGGCCGCATGTCGGCGAGGGTTCGGTCGACAACACCGCCGGTCAACCATTTGCCCGCGATCGAGATCGCAAGCGCACCGCCGACGGCGCGCTCACTCACCAGGTCCGCGCCCGCCACAACCTCGAGCAACTGCTGGTCGCGCTCGAGGACCTGCGGGTCCGCGGCGAGTTCGACTCGAACCTCGTGATCGTCCGCTTCGGCCACGCCACCATGGCAACCCCCGATCAGGTCGTGCGCATGCGGGCCTTGGGCGTGCTCGCCGAGGTCAACCTCGGCAGCAACGTCCGGACCGGGTCCGCCGACCAGACGATCGGCGGGGTCGATGGCCACACGTCGCCGGTGGAGCAGTACGATGACCATGTGTTCGGCAGCGCGATCTACTACGGCCTCGACACCTTGATCTCCACCGACGGCCACGATGTCATGCAGACCACGATGCCCCACGAGTACGAGCGTGCCCACCAGTTGCTCGAGGAGATCCTGACCGGCGAGCGCAAGGTGCGGGTGCGGGCGACTGACGCAGGCGACCGCGGCACCGTCGTCGCTGGCAGCGACAGCGAGCGGTGGCTCGCGATCGAAGACCTGACCGCCGAGGAGCGCGCTCGGTTCCTGCATGGCTACGAGAAGCTCCACGCCGACGCCGACGCCTATTACCAGCACCGGCCACGGCCCAGCGACCCGGCCGGTGCCGTCGCCGGCGGCGACCACTGGACCGATCTGGCCGAGACCTACGGGCTGCGATCTGACGGCGTCCTCCGCTTCGTGGGGACCCGCGCTCAGATCGATGAAGCGGTCACGGCGTACCGCCGGCGCGGAGAACTCGTGATGGTGGACGAACAGGCCGGACAGCCGCTACGCGTTCGGGTAACGGCCCGCGATGGCCGAGCTGAGCTGGTGTTGGACGAGGTTGCAGGCGGCACCTCCACGGTCCGGGCTCCGGGCGCCACGGGCGCTGGTCAGGATGGTGCGCGGTGAGCGATATGCCCGCGTGCGATGTCATCATCGCCCCAGGGCCATCTCGTTCGTCCAACGAGCTGCTGGCCTTCGAGGCGCTGCATCCTTGCGCTTGCGGCGAGCGGAGCACCGAAGGCTTCCGACTGCGCAGCGGCACCAGGCCCGACGGGCACCTCTGGGACGTCCATCAGGGCGCCTGCCCGCGCTGTGGCACGCAGCGAGAGTTTCACGCGTACGAGGAGCGGGCGGAGCCCTCGACTGGCCCGATCAAGGATCACTACGACCTCGTCGACTTCTTTCTCGCCAACGTCCCCGAGCCGTCGCAGATCATCGGCCCTCACGAGTTCCTCGACACGGTCCATGCGTTCAACGCCAGCCTCGAGCCCGACGCTCTCGCCCCGGTCGAGTTCCGTTCCAGCCTTGCTCGCAACGGCGACGCCCTCGACTCGCTCACCGAGCTGGCCAAGTTCCTGCCCGACGGCGTCGACGTCATTCCCGACGACGCCTACCGCCACGGCGGCTGGCCGGAGTCGCGCGCCGCCCACCCCGACTGCTACACGCGGGCGTGGATCGACGAGCACCGCCACGCCTACTTCGCGCTGCGCGAGCGCTACCTGGCCAACTGGCCGCGGATCGAGGCCCTCGAGGCCAGAGGACCGCGCCCCTCGCCGCCGCCGAAGACCCGGCCGTTCGCCGAGGCCGCGCTCGACGCCCACCGGGTCTGGATCGAGAAGGGCGGGATCGGCCTCGGCACCCGGCTCGAGGTCGCCGAGCACGACGCCACCGGCGCCCGGCTCGACGCCATCCGCCTCGACGGCCTGGTCGCCGATCACGTGACCTTCGATCGCGCCAACTTCTCGTTCGCCACCCTCAACTCCTGCGAGTGGACGGGCTGCTCGGCCCGCGAGGCCGGGCTCGGCAGCACCCGGATGGCGGGCTCGACCCTGGTCCGCTGCACCTTCGATCGCGCCCACATGGGCCTGACCAAGCTCGGCGACTCGACCATCATCAACTGCACCTTCGACGGCGCCCACCTCGATCGCTCGACCTGGTACCGCGCCACGGTCCGCGAGTGCAGCTTCCGCGGCGCCCGGTTCGGCAACGCCGCCTTCGACAAGGCGGTGTTCACCGACTGCGACTTCCGCGACGCCGACTTCTCGCTCAACACCGTCGATCTGCTCGGCACCATCCACGACGCCCTGTTCGAGCGCTGCGATCTGCGCGGCACCCGCTGGGCTCGCCGCAGCCTCGGCCGCGCCCGCTTCCTCGACTGCAAGTTCGGCGGCGCGTCCGGGCCCCCGACCAGCGTCGCCTACCTCGATCTGGTCAACCCCGACCTCTCGCCCGACGGCACCGGCACGCCGGGCGCCACCCGCGACGACCTCTGCCGGCTGCTCGGCATGGACCTCGCCGAGGTCGCCGCCGAGGACAAGCACATCCGCGACTACTGGACCCAGCGCTGGATCGAGGACGGCGACGACCCGAACGCCCCCGAGCTCCAGGCCCTCTTCCATCACCCCGCCCGCCGCCACCGCATGCCCTGATCCGACGACACCTCCCATGCTGCTGCCATCCTTCGCCCTCCTGTCGCTGCTCACGCTGGCTGGCTACCTGCGGGTGCGCCGGAGACGCGCTCGACCACGATCGGTGGCAAACGACGCGGTGGCAGGGTTGGCGAACACGGCGTTCGCGCGGCTCCTGGCCGCGGTCGATTCCGTCGGCAGGACGGCCGACGCGGTGCCTGCGGCGAGCTCGATCTGGTCCTTCGACGGCGACAACCTCCTGATGAAGGAGGACGTGAAGCTCAGGCGAGCCGGGATCGTCGACGCAGCCGTCGACTTCGCCGCGGTCCAGGCCCGACGACATGGAGCCGCCCCGACCGAGGCGCTGGTGCGCGAGTGGTTGACGGAGGGCGTGTCCAAGTCGATCGGCCGCTGTACCCTGCTCGGCCTGGAGCGCTCGCAGCAGCGACTGAAGTTGATGCAACAACAATTCGGTGAGCGCCGTCGTCGACGATCGATGGCGGGTGCCGACCACGCCCTTGGCGCCCCGGACCTCGAACTCGACGTCTTCGGTCGAGACCGACTTCACCAGTCCGATCGCGGGTGCGTACCAGAACACCGTCGTGGTCCGGGTGGTCGCGACGTTGCCGGTCAGCACGCCATCGGTGATCGCGGTTCGCGTCGTGGTCTGGCCCCGCACGACGAGGCAGTCGAAGGTGCCGGCCGGTACCGTCACCTTGTCGACGCCGGTCGCTGCGCTGGTCCCGACCTGCTGGGCCGAGGCGTGAGCCGTGGTCTCCTTCAGGTGCGCGCGCCTGGTCGAGGTCTTGGTCGTGATCTTGGTCGTGGTGGTGAGGGCCCAGTCGGCGCCGACCGCCAATGGCCTCGGTAGCTCGATCAACGGCGGGCTCAGGATCGTGTCCTCGACGGTGTGGGTGCGAGACGAGGCGTCGGTGACCTCGAAGTCGCTCCGGCTCCCGAGGTAGGAGACGCCCGATGACGTCCTCCGAAAATACCGGCGCTCGTCAAGTCGAGCCGAGCCGCGGGCCGAGACCACCACGCGCTCGACGTAGAACGCCGGCGAGCCGAGGAAGTCCTCGGTGCCGCCCTCCCACAGCACGGGCCGGGTCGACGCATCGTCGCTCGAGGTCGTCTCGTACTTCCAGAAGTTCGGGACGGTGGCGAGGCTCCCTCGGCTGCCCGCGGTCGAGCCGGTGGCCACGTGGTCTGCTGGCGTGGTCCCGGGGCCCGGGTCCCGAGACGTCGGTGCGGGCGCGGCGGCCGGCAGGCACCCGCTGCTCAGGACGGCCGCGGCGATCACCAGCCAGGCGAGGCTGACGTGGCGGCGCATTCAGAACCGCCCCAGGACGGTGAGGCCGGCCGCCTCGGGCTGGGCCCACGGGATGACCTCCACGCCGTCCGCCGGCGCGTGGTCCGAAGGCCGCTCCATTCGCAGGTACCACGCGATCCACGCGTAGGCCGTGAGCCCGACCCGTACCAGCGCGGCTCGACGACGCCCGTCGGAGTCGCGCGGGCTCGACCCATCGCCCGGGTTCGGGTCGCGGCGACGGGGCGCAGCGGAGGCGCCGCCGGTCTGCAGCATCGTGGTCGCTCGCGCGATGGTCGCGAGCCCGCGCGGGTCGACCGCAGCGTCGGCCCGCCGGAAGCTTCCGCGGAGCTGGGTGGGCCCGGGTGTGGCCGCGATCGCCAGCCGATCGATCCCGACGGCGAGCCCATCGGCGATCGAGGCGGGCCGACTGGCTCGCGGCGGCGCCAGCTCGACGGGGGTGAGGTCGAACGAGGAACTGGTCGCGCCCGCGGCCACGTCGACCGGGGTGAGCCATGGATCACCGGGGCCGCGCTCGAAGGCGCCAGTGCGCTCCATCGCATCGTCGCGCGGTTCGACCCGACTCTCGAGCGCCGGGGCGGTGGTGGCGACGATGCGAGGGGTGGCATCGCAGATACAGCCCTTGTGCTCGCCGACGTTGGGACAGTGCTCGCTCGAAACGACCCCGGTGAAGCGATAGCCTGCCGGGCACTCCGCGCATTGATCGGGGTAGCAGACAAAGTCGCCCTCGACGCAACCAGGGAACTCAGGGCAGCTGTCGTCGCCGCTCGATGACGACAGCTTCCGGTACGCCAGGCCGCCGAGCAGCCCGACCAGGGCCGCAGCTGGGAAGACCGTGTCCATCGTCAGCCCGGCATGAGCGGGTGGACGACGATCTTGAACCGGCGCGGGCCCAGCCGCAGGCCGGCGGCCGCGGCCACAAACTGGGTGCCGAAGACCTCCACCTGCGGCAGCAGGAGCCGTCGGCGGCTCGGGCGCGTTGTCACGCGCGAAGGTCCCGCAGCTGGTCTCGAAGTTGTACGGGGCCTCGTTGTTGCCCGCGCTCGTGATCCGGGGATCTTCGGCGCAGTGCACGCTCACCGAAAACGGGCCGGTCGAGCTCTTGGTCAACGGCGGAGGCGGCCGGGCCCCGAAGTGGATGATGTTGGGCCTTTCGATCCAGGCGCGGACGCCGCCGTCCGGTGCGATGTCGTCGGCGAGGTCGAACACGGGAGTGCAGGCTGGCGTCGGTGCCATCGAGCGCCCGAGCTCGTCCCGGACATCCGCCGACAGGATCAGTGATGAGCCCGGCTTGTACTGAGCGTGCACGAAGTCCTGGACCGTCCCGTTCGCGATATCGAGGCTGATGCTGTGCGGCGCACCCGGTGATTGTGGCGCGCCCGCCGGTGGCACCGCAGGCGGAGGCGTGGTCGAGCCGATCGGCGTGGGCTCGATCGGTGTGGCCGCGATCGGCGTGGGCTCGATCGGTGTGGCCGCGATCGGCGCGGGCTGGACCGGGGCGGGCTGGACCGGGGCGGGCTGGACCGGGGCGGGCTGGACCGGCGCGGGCTGGACCGGCGTCGGCCGGACCGGCGTCGGCCGGACCGGCGTCGCTCGCGTCGTGCGCGGCGATTCTGCCCACGCCGGTCCCTCGAACCGGATGACCACCAACAGCCACGGAATGGCGAGGACGAGAGCGAGCCGCGAGGCTCGACCACCAGGACGGCACTGCATGCTCGGTAGTCGGTCGACGCGACCGATCTCGACAAACAAAGTGCGGCTGCACGTGCGAGAGTCGACGCGGCTCGCGAGCTGAGCAGTGAAGCACGAGGCGGTCGACGCGTGGCTTCGAGCGCCGTTTCAGCTAGCCTGCGCGCATGTCCTACAGCTGGGCGTTCGTCGGCACCTTCACGTGGCCGGGGTCTTCCATCGCGAGGATCAAGCGGCTCGTCCCGCCGCGGCTCACCTCGCTCGATGACCTGCGGGAGGCCCCGACGATGCTGCGCGACGCGATCTACGCCAAGGAGAGTCTCGTCCTCCGACGCCTCGTGGACAAGAGCGAGTACGCGGAAGAGCTCGTCGAGGTGCGCACCCTGATGACGAAGCTCGCGGGCCTCGGTGCGAGCGGGAGTGGCGCGTTGGTTTCGTTCATCGATGGTGGCCCCGACGCCGCCGGCGTGGCCTTCGAGCTCGACGGGAGCCAGCTCTTTGAGCGTGCGCTCACGACCAGGAAAGCAGTCCAGGTGATCGTGCGTTCGCCGCCGTATCGTGCACTCGTCGCGAGGTGCGAACAGGCCTTCGAAGAGGTGCCTACGGCGGGCCCGGTGCCGGACGCCGACCTTCGTGCGCTCATCGTCGGGGTCCTCGACAGGGTCCCTGATGCCGCGCTCCTCCGCGCTGCGAAGCAGGCGAAGCTCAAGCTCGAAGTATTCGAGAAGGGAAAGGGACTCCAACACATCCTGCTTCTCAAGCTTCACCCGAGCGCCCCGTCGCTTCGCAAGGCGCTCACCACGGGCAGCAGCGAGTGGAACTTCATGATCAACGCTGCGCCGCTCGCGTTGCTGTCGTACGTGGACCTTCCGCGAGCGACCGACTTCGCGCGCCATGTGGTCGACCGCGGGCTGGGAGATCGGCCCCAGCTCGCGCGGGCGGTGATGCCGCTCCTTGGGGCGACGCCGTTCAAGGATGACTTCGAGCGGCTGTGGCGTGGCTTCGAGCACGAACTTCCCCGCCGCCACGGCGTTCAGGCCGCCGAGGCCGCCCTCATCGCGTCGAGCCAGCCGGGCGTCGACACTCGCGTGCTCGCGGCCCTGCGCGCCGAGATCGGGTCCCCAGCGCGGTGGAAGGCAAACGCCGAGCCGAAGAGGACCGCCGCCCTCGTCGAGGTGCTCTGGCGACGAGATCACGCCGCTGGCGTGCAGCTCATCCTCGCGGCGGCGAAGACCCACCCAGACGCTTCGTCTTTCCATCGCGCTCCGCAGGCTCGCGGCAAGCACCTCGATCGCTGGTGGTAGTGGCCCGCGCTCACGGCTGATCCTGCCCGCGCCGTGATGCGGTTCGCAGCCAGGTTCAGCGACCGCGCCGGTCAGCCGACGACGCGGTCGCGGCCTTCGCGCTTGGCCCGGTACAGGTTGTCGTCGGCCAGCTTGATGAAGGAGGTCGAATCGAGGTCCTGGCCGGCGACGGTCGCGACCCCGATCGACACGGTCACCGGGAACTTGTCGCCTTCGTACTCGAACGGCTCGTCGGCGACCAGCGCGCGGACAACCTCGGCGAACTTCATCGCGCCGGCGTTGTCGGTCTCGGGCAGCACCGCCGCGAACTCCTCGCCGCCATAGCGGGCCAGGAGCTCTTCGCGCCGGACCCGGCCGAGCAGCCGCTTCGACATCTCCTTGAGCACGTAGTCGCCGGTCAGGTGGCCGTGGGTGTCGTTGATCTTCTTGAAGTGATCGATGTCGAACATCAGGAGCGACAGCGGCCGGTGGTGGCGGGCGCAGCGCGCGATCTCGCGCTCGAGGAACTCGAGGAACGACCGCTTGTTGTGAGCCCCGGTGAGACCATCGATGATGGTCATCCGGTAGATCTCCTCGTGGTACGCG
>JAYVSF010000347.1:0-10264 GCA_043775605.1 Myxococcales bacterium | reverse complement strand
CGGCGGCGGCGGGCGCGGCGGCTTCCTCAACAGCTTTCCTCCGCTCTTCAGCGGCCTGGCCCCCGGATCGGGGGGTGGCGGGGGTGGCGGGGTTGGCGGTGGCGGTGGCGCCGGCGGGGGCGCCTTCAACACCTTGTTCAGCCTCCGCGGCTCGCGCGGGGCCGCAGGCGGCGGCGGCGGATTTGGCGGCGGCGGTGGCTGCGGGGCCAACGGCGTGAGCGAATACGGCGTGCGCGGCTCGTTCGGCGGAAGCGGCGGGTTCGGCGGCGGCGGCTGTGGCGGCGGCTCGGGCGACGGAGTCACGGCTGGCGGCAAGGGGTTCGCGGGCTTCGCGGGCGGCGATGGCGGCGATGGCTGGTCACGGTGCGAGCAGTTCGGCGCCTCGAGCGCCTGCCTCCCCGGCTTCGGCGGTGGCGGCGCAGGACTGGGCGGCGCGCTGTTCAACCACGGCGGCACCGTGCACATCGTCGGCGGCGCGTTCGTGCAGAGCCGCGCGCAGGGAGGGACCGGCCACGCTGCTGCTCCGAACAACCCGCCGCCCAACAATTCCAACGCCAGCCAGGGCGGCCGAGGCTACGGCGGCGCGGTGTTCAACCTCGACGGGGTCATCACCATGAGCGGCGTCAGCTTCAGCGACAACGCGGTCGTCGCCGGCGGGGAGGGCGGCTCGTCGGATGGCGCGGCCATCTACAACCACTTTGGTGACGGCGGCGTGGGCAACAGCGTCATGGGCAAGACCGCGGGCGGCACGACGATCTCGCTCGTAAACGTCAGCATCAGCGGATCGACCGGCGGGGCGAACTGCGCCGACGATTCGGGCAACGGCGTCGCCTGCCCGTGAGCAGTCCCGCGCCCCCGCAGCCTCGGACCTCTGATCTGGCGACCTTGCAATGGACCATGAACAGGTCCATAAAAAGACAATGAAGAGCGTCTTCGGCAATCGGGCTGCGGAGCGCGTCCCGGCCTGTTCCTCGGGTCCTCGCACCCTCCAGGTCGCGGAGGACATCCTGCCGATCGCGACGCTCAAGGCCCACCTTTCGGACGTCGTGAGGAGCCTCGACCACCGTCGCCCGTTGATCGTCACGCTCAACGGGAAGCCGGCGGCGGTCTTGATGTCGCCGCGCGAGTTCGATCAGCTCACGTGTCAAGCGCGGGTCGTCGCCAAGGTGAACACCGGACTGGCCGACATCGAGGCTGGGAGGGTTCGCGACGCGGACGACGTGTTCGACGAGCTCGAGGCCGAGCTGGCGCCGGCACCACGCAAGCGCAAGACCGGCAAGCGATGAGTCCAAGGCTTCGGGTGAGCGCGGCCGCCGAGCACGACCTTCGCGAGATCGCCGCCTACATCGGCCGGGATGATCGGGTCGCCGCCCGGCGATGGCTGCAGAAGCTCCGGGCGCGGGCCCGGTCGGCCGCGCGAGCGCCCAAGGCGGGCCGCAAGGTGCCCGAGTACGACCGCGAGGACCTTCGCGAGGTGCTGCTCGGTGCCTACCGGCTCGGATACCGACTGAGCGCGACAGACGTCGTGCTGCTGTTCGTGATCGAGGGGCACCAGCGCCTGCGCGACCTCGGGCCGCTCTCGGAGTGACGGGCCGGCGCCAGCCTCGCGCTGTGCCACCATTGGACTTGGCGCGTGGCCGCCGGGGCTGACTACAGCCGGAACGTGGCCCAGAGCTGGCCGTAGTAGCGCATCGAGCCCTTGTTCTCGTCGAGCAACGTGTTGTCGTTCTTGCCGAACTTCTCGACCGCGAGGTCGGCCTGGATCCGGATCTGGCGACCGAGTTGCCAGTGGGCGCCGAGCTCGCCCATCATCAGCGTGGCCGCGGCCTGATCGACCGGCTTGACCCGCGCGCCTTGCAACCTCGTCACCAGCTCGAAGCCCTGGCGCAGGGGCGCGGCCGCGATCGCCGGGCCGTAGTGGCCGTTCGGGGTGTAGCCGAACACCACCGACGCTGACTCGGAGGTGAGGTGGCCGTCGAGCGTGACCTCGGATTGCACCGTGCCGTCGGGATACGCGAGCTGCGCGCCGTCGCGCCGGAAGCCAGCCTCGGCGGTCGCCTTCCAGTGCGGCTGCACGATCGCGAGATCGCCCGACACCCGGGCCATCACCCCGCGGTACGGCCGGTTGGTCAGGAACGTGGTGTCGTAGGGCTCGACCGCGATCTCGCCGAAGTCGGGCTCGTCCAGGCGCAGGCGGGTGCCGGCGCCGACGCTGGCCTCGAAGTCGTGGCCCGAGGTGTAGCCGACGCGGGTCGACGCGTTCCACTTGCTGCCCGCGCGGGTGATGTCGTCCTTCTCGACCCCGGTCGGCACCTGCGGGCTGTCCTCGGGATCGCCGCCCGGCAGCTGCGGCGGATCGCGAACGATGGCGCCGGCCCAGAACCAGTGGTCGTCGCCGCTGGTCCCGCTGAGCTTGGCGCCGACCTCGTGGTCGTAGTTGTAGAAGGTCATGACGCTGCGCTCGATGAACGGCTGATCCCACGATGAGGTGTCGCGCTCGAGACCGCCCGGCGCCTTGATGAAGCCGACCTGCAGCTCGAGGTGCTGCTTCATCTGCCAGGCCGCGAACATGTTGTGGATCTCGGTGTGCATGTTCTTGACCGACATCTCGAACCGCACCGCGACGTCGTGCTTGAGCTCGAGCTCGAACCCGACCCGACCGCGGCGGATGATCATGTCGACGGCCCCGTCGGGCGCCTTCGCCGGCGCCGGCAGCGTGGCCTGGCTGTAGCGCATCATCGGCTGCAGCAGCATCCGGAACTTCACCGCCGTGCCGTGGCCGAGCTTGAACTTGGCCCAGCCGCCCGGCTTGTAGCTGACCACCTTGTCGCCGTGGTGCTTGCCCTGGCGCCCGCGGTGGGCGTCGACCACCGACACCCCGGTGACGGCGCCCGACGGGGCAGCGTCGTCATCGGCCCGGGCGACCGCGAGCTGCGAGGTGAGGACAGCGACGAGAGCAGCGAGACGTCCGAGCATCGCGCACGATACGCCGCCGTCACCGTCCCGTCACCGGTCCGCGCCCGTTGGCACCGTCTTCATCGGTTCTTCATGGTTAGCTCGCCTCATGCGCGTCGTCTTCCTGTCGCCGACCTACCCGCCCGAGATGCGGCAGTTCACCCGCGGGCTGGCCGAGGTCGGGGCCGAGGTCCTCGGGGTCGGCGACGGCGTGCCCGACCGCGAGCTGCGCCGACACCTCACCGACTACCTGCAGGTGCCGTCGATCATGGACGAGGACGACGTCATCGCCCGGGTCCACGCCTGGCTGCGCGGCCGCGACGTCGATCGGGTGCTGGCCAACTGGGAGCCGCTGGTGCTGACCGCCGCCCGGCTCAATGAGCGCTTCGGCCTGCCCGGCATGTCGGTCGACACCGTGCGCGGCTTCCGCGACAAGCAGCTCATGAAGGACCGGGTCGCGGCCGCCGGCCTGCGGGTCCCGCGCGCGGTGCGCGCCCACTCGATCAAGGACGTCTGGGCCGCGGTCGAGACCACCGGCTACCCGGCGATCATCAAGCCGATCAGCGGCGCCGGCAGCGCCGACACCTACAAGGTCGAGTCGGCCGCCGACCTCGAGCGGGTCCTGCCGGCGATGCGCCACGTCGCCGAGGCCATCGTCGAGGAGTTCATCGACGGCGAGGAGCACACCTACGACACCGTGTGCTTGGCCGGCGTCCCGGCCTACGAGAGCGTCACCCTCTACCTGCCCAACGCGCTCGAGATGCGCTCGCTCGAGTGGGTGTCGCCGATGATGCTGACCGTCCGTGATCTCGCCCAGCCGCGCCTGGCCTGCGGCCTCGAGCTCGGCCGCGGCGTGCTGCGGGCGCTGGGCATGGGCGACGGCATGACCCACATGGAGTGGTTCCTGACCGCGAGCGGCGAGGCGGTGTTCAGCGAGGTCGCGTGCCGGCCGGGCGGGGCCTGCGTGGTCGACATGATGAACTACGCCAGCGACGTCGATCTGTTCCGCGAGTGGGCCCGGGTCGTGACCGTCGGCCGGTTCGAGGCGACCACCGAGCGCGCCTACAACGTCGGGCTGGTGTTCAAGCGGGCCCAGGGCCGCGGCCGCATCACCCGCATCGTCGGGCTCGACGAGTTCGTGGCCCGCCACCGGGACCACCTGGTCGAGGAGACCCTGCTGCGCCCGGGCACGCCGCGCCGCGACTGGAAGAGCACGCTGCTGTCGGACGGCTACCTGGTCGTCCGCCACCCGGACTGGGACGTCGCCCGGGCGATGACCCTCGAGGCCGCGACCGACATCCACCTGTTCGCGTCGTAACCGGACGAAACCAGGTATCGTCGCGCCGTGGTCCACGTCGTCTTCATCGCGCCGCGCTTCCTCGAGAACACCAACCGCTACGTCCGCGCGTTCGCCGATCTCGACGGCGTCACGCTGAGCGTGGTCAGCGCCGATCCCGCGACCGCCATCCCGGCGCCGCTCAAGCCGCGGATCGCCGCCCACTACCAGGTCGGCGACGTCATGGATCCGGCCCAGCTCACCGTCGCGGTCCGGGCCCTGGCCGGCGCCCACGGCCGGGTCGACCGCCTGGCCGGCATGCTCGAGCAGCTCCAGCTGCCGATGGCGGTGGTCCGCGACGCGCTCGGGCTCGAGGGTCTCGGCGTCGAGACCGCGCGCAACTTCCGCGACAAGGACCGGATGAAGGACGTCCTGCGCAAGGCCGGCGTGCCGGTGGCGAAGAGCGCGCTGGTGCGATCGCCGGCCGAGCTGCGGGCGTTCGTCGAGCAGGTCGGCTACCCCGCGATCGTCAAGCCCCAGGCCGGCCTCGGCACCCGCGCCACCTTTCGGGTCGAGCGCGCGGCCGATCTCGAGACGCTGATGCCGTCACCGGCCGAGCCTCTGCAGGTCGAGGAGTTCGTGCGCGCCCGCGAGCACACCTGCGAGACGGTGACCATCCGCGGCACGCCGGTGTGGCGGTCGGGCACCCGCTACTTCCCGTCGCCGCTCGAGGTGCTTGAGACCCCGTGGGTGCAGTACTGCGTGCTGCTGCCGCGCGAGGACGACGATGCCAACTGGACCAACTTCCACCCGATCAACGACGCCGCGCTCGCGGCGCTCTTCGGGGATCAGGCCGACACCGCCGCCGGCACCGCGCTGACCCACATGGAGTGGTTCCTGCGCGAGGACGGCAGCCGGCTGGTCAACGAGGTCGGGGTCCGCCCACCCGGCGTCCACATCATGCCGCTCATGGGCCTGGCCCATCAGACCGACATGTTCGCCGCCTGGGCCCGGCTGGTCGCGTTCGACACCTTCACGCCGGTGGCGCGCACCTTCGCCGCCGGCGCGGCGTTCTTCCGCGGCCAGGGCGCCGGCACCCGGGTCGTTGCCGTCGAGGGCGTCGAGCGTGCGGTCGCCGAGTGCGGCGACGCGCTGGTCGAGCTGCGTGCGCCCAAGGTCGGGATGGTCCGGGCCGAGGGCTACGAGGGCGAGGGCTCGGCGATCGTCAAGCACCCGACCACCGAGGGCGCGAAGCGCGCGCTGCGGGCGCTGATCGAGCGCGTCCAGATCCGCTACGGCTGACCCTGGTGAAAACGCGGCGGATGGTTGCGGCGGCCGGCTCCGTCCGGCTATGAGACCGACCATGAAGATCCGCATCCTGATCCTGACCGCGCTGACCGCTGGCGCCTGCGGCGGCGGCACCAAGCCCGCGACCACCCCTGGCGGCGGCGCCGCCGTCACCATCGAGACCCTCGAGCGGACCGTGCCGGCCGGCGACGAGCACGGCGACGCCCACGTCCGGGTGCCGTACGTCACCGTGGCCGGCAACCCGACCGCGACCGCCACCATCAACGCCGCGCTCGGCGTCCCCAACACCGCGGCGGCGCTCGACGCGATCAAGGAGCTCGGCGACGTCGGCGTCGACTACCAGGTCGACTACAACCAGCGCGGGCTCCTCGACCTGACGATCATCCACGAGACCATGGGCGCGTACTCCGACAGCTACGTCGAGCACCACCTGTTCGACGTCGCCACCGGCGCGCAGCTCCGGGGCGCCGACGTCCTCGTGGCCGACACGATGCCGGCCCTGGCCGCGACGCTCGACGGCAAGGTCCAGGCCGCGCTCGCCGCCGCCCGCACCGACAACCCCGACTGCGTGAGCGAGGACGACGACCCTTACGCGGGCCCCTTCACGTTCACGGTCGCCAACCTGCAGGACGTCGCGGTCGTCGCGGGCGGGGTCCGATTCGGCTTCGACTTCGACTTCCCGCACGTGGCGCAGGCGTGCGAGCCCGACGGCACGTTCAACCTGTCGCTGGCCGAGATCACGCCGTACCTGCGCCCCGATGGCGCGCTGGCCCGGCTGGCGAAGTAACGCCCCCGGGGCGGGGTCGGAGGAAGCGTTTGCGCTCCGGGTGGACGTGCTAGATTCTCGGCTGACTCAGCCCCCCGGAGCACCCATGGCCTTCGCAGCAGCTTCCCGAGTTCGTGTCATCCCCGGCGCCGTCGCCACCCTCGGGGTCAGCGAGCGCGTCGCCTTCCTGCGCCGCACCTACGCCCACCTCGGCGTGGCCCTGCTGGCCTGGGCCGGCCTCACCGCCGGCATGATGACGGTTGGTAAGTCGTTCAGCCTCGGCTTCTCGGAGTGGGCGTTCAACGGCCGCTGGAGCTGGATGCTGGTCATGGTCGCCTTCATGGTGGTCGGCTCGGTGGCCCAGCGCATGGCGACGTCCAACACCTCGCGCGGCGTGCAGTACGCCGGCCTGGCCCTGTTCGTGGCAGCCGAGGCCCTGCTGCTCCAGCCGATGCTGTGGATCGCGCTCTATCGCAGCGGCGGCGACCCGGCGGCCTTCTCCAAGCTGATCCTCAGCGCCGGCATCATCACCATGGCGATCTTCGTCGGCCTGACCCTGACCGTCTTCGTCAGCAAGAAGGACTTCTCCTTCCTGCGCGGCGCGCTGATGATGGCCAGCTTTGCGGCGATCGGCGTGGTCTTCGCGTCGATGCTGTTCGGCTTCCAGCTCGGCGCGATCTTCGCCGGCATCATGATCTTCATCATGGGCGGCTACATTCTCTACCAGACGTCGATGGTCGCCTCGCAGTTCCCGCCGACCCACCACGTCGCCGCGGCCCTGATGCTGTTCTCGACGATCGCGACCCTGTTCTGGTACGTCCTGCGCCTGCTGATGGAGCTCAACCGCCGCTGACGCGAGGGAGGCTCTGTGGGCATGCGAGCGCTGGCGCTGGCGTTGCTCCTCCTCGGCGGCTGCCCGATCTGCCCGGACGGCGCGATGACCGAGGTCGGCGGCGAGCACGGCGGCCAGGTCCACGGCGGCGACGTGATCACTCTGCACGCGACCTACGGCGACTGGTCGGTCGGGCCTGGCCAGTGCGGCGGCCGCTGGTCGGTCAACGACCTCGAGGGCGGCTCGATCGAGCTCGGCACCGTCGATGACTGCGGCCGCTACCAGGCGCCGGCGACCTTCCCCACCGCGATCACCCGCGTGTACGTCGGGGCCTCGAAGTTCGGCGGCGGCTGCGCCGACTGCTGTCCGGCTGCCGCCATGAAGCTGACCGTCGTCCGCTACCCCGGCACCGACCCGCGCGGCTCGTACCCGGCGCGGTTGACGCTATACTCGCCGGCGCATGCCTGCGCTCGCACCGGCTCCGGCCGACGCCACGGTCTCCGTGCTCCTGGCCGCGGTCCGCCGCCTCGAGCAGAACATCGATCGGGCGCTACGCGGCAAGGAGGGCGCGATCCGCCTGGCGGTCACGACGCTGCTCGCCCGCGGCCACTTGCTGATCGAGGACATCCCCGGGGTCGGCAAGACCACCCTGGCCCGCGCGCTCGCGGCCTCGGTCGGCGGCACCTTCCGCCGCATCCAGTTCACCAGCGATCTGTTGCCGTCCGACATCACCGGCGTGTCGATCTTCGACGCCACCGCCCGCACCTTCGAGCTCCGCAAGGGGCCGATCTTCGCCAACGTGGTCCTCGCCGACGAGATCAACCGCACCACGCCGCGCACCCAGTCGGCGCTGCTCGAGGCGATGAGCGAGGGCCAGGTGTCGATCGATGACACGACCCACCCGCTGCCGTCGCCGTTCATGGTGCTCGCCACCCAGAACCCGGTCGAGCACTTCGGCACCTATCCCTTGCCCGAGTCGCAGATGGATCGGTTCCTCCTGCGCATCCACCTCGGCTACCCGGCCCGCGACGTCGAGCGCAGCCTGCTGCGCGATCGCGACGGCGGCGATCCGGTGGCCGCGCTCGGCCCGGTGATCGATCACACGGCGCTGCGCGCGGCCCAGGACGCGGTCGAGAAGGTCCGGGTCGACGACGCGCTGGTCGACTACGCGATGAACGTGATCGAGGAGACCCGGCGTAGCCCGGCGATCGCGATCGGCGCCTCGACCCGCGGCGCCCTGGCCTGGTACCGCGCGGCCCAGGCCCACGCGTTCGCCGACGGCCGCGGCTTCTGCGTGCCCGACGACTTCAAGGTGCTGGCGGTGCCCGCCCTCGCCCACCGGGTCACGCTGCCGGCCGCCCACGAGTCGCTGGGCCGGGCCCGGGTCGAGGCCGAGCGCGCGATCGGCGACATCATCGCCCGGGTCGCGGTCCCGACCTGATGAGCGGGTGGCGCCGGCTCCTGCGCCGCCTGCGGCCGCCGCGCCGGCTGAGCTTCACCCGCGAGGGTCGCTGGTTCGTGTTCCTGACCGTGGTGATCGGCCTGCTCGCGATCAACACCGGCAACAACCTCCTGTACCTGCTGCTGGCCTGGCTGCTGTCGTTCATCATCGCGTCGGGCGTGCTGTCGGAGGTGACGATGCGCGGGCTGGTGGTCAGCCGGCGGCCGCCGCCGCAGGTGTTCGCCGGCCAGCCGTTCCTGATGGAGATCGCCGTCGAGAACCAGAAGGCCGGGCTGGCGTCGTACTCGATCGAGGTCGAGGATCTGATCCGCGGCAAGCCGATCGACAAGCGCTGCTACTTCCTCAAGATCCCCGCCGGCAAGACCCAGCGGACGTCGTACCGCCACACCTTCGGTCGACGCGGCCTCTACACGTTCGACGGCTTCCGCATCGCGACCCGCTTCCCGTTCACGCTGTTTCGCAAGTCGCGCGACGCCGACGACCGCGCCGAGGTCCTGGTGTTCCCCCAGGTGACGCAAGTCCGCCCGCCGCCACCGCGACCGCGCGGCCAGGGGGGCGGCATCAGCCAGCGGCTCGGTCGGCGCGGCGAGTTCTTCGGCCTGCGCGAGTGGCGACAGGGCGACGATCGCCGCGACATCCACTGGGCCTCGACCGCGCGCAGCGGCCGGGTGGTCGTGCGCGAGCACCAGGACGAGCTCGAGCGCCAGGTGGTGATCGCTGTCGACAACGCGCTGCCGCCCGCGGTCGTCGCCGCGCTCGCCGCCGATCAGCCGCTGCGCGCCGACGACGAGATCGCCGACGCCTTCGAGCGCGCGGTGACCATGACCGCCAGCCTGGCCTCGTCCTACCTCGCCGCCGGCTGGGCCGTCGCCCTCGTCGCCCGCGGCGCCGCCGTCCCGATGTCGGCCGGCAAGCCCCAGCTGACCCGCATCTTGCGCGAGCTCGCGCTCCTGCCCGCCGTCACCGACGCCATCCCCCTCCCCGAGCTCGACCCGCGCAACGACCGCGTCCTGGTGACGCCCCGCGGCGTCACCGCCACCGGCCGGCCCGCCGCCGACCACCTCCTCGAGACCTGACCCATGAAGCTGTCCCCGATCATTCTCTTCGGTCTCGCGGCGTGCGCGTCGGATCCGACGACGTTCACCGACGCCGGCCCGGTCGACGCGAGCAGCAACGACGGCTCGACCGCGACCGCGACGGTCACCGTCCACGTCCGCAGCCTCGCCGGCGATGGCGTGGCCGACCCCACCGCGACGGTGTTCCTGGTCGGGCCCGATGGCCAGGTCGAGGGCGGTGGCCACGCCGACGCTGGCGGCACCTTCACCGGTCTGATCACGCCCGGCGGCAGCGTCACGGTCGGCTGGCCCGACGCCACCATCCACCTCGAGACCGTCGCCGGCGTCGCCGACCGCGATGAGCTGTGGTTCGGCTCCGATGACGCCAACGCCGATCAGCAGCTGACGCTGACGGTGCCGCAGCGGGCCGGCGCCACCAGCTACGCCGTGCGCGGACCGTGCATGACCGGCGCGGCCAACGCGACGGCGATCGCGACCCGCTACTCGTCGCTGTGCGGCCCGACCCATCCGGTGCTGGTCGAGGCGCGCACCAACGCCATGCCGAGCGTGTTCCTGCTGGCGCCGACGGTGACCCCGACCCCCGGCGCCA